>DMQP01000052.1 GCA_003455655.1 Treponema sp.
TGTGAAGGGCAGCCCTTTTTTTTTACCCCACAGAAATACATCAATTGTATAAGGAAGAGCAATGACACAACAAGAAATAGTAACAAATATCCTTACACAGGACTGGACACCTGATGGAGTTTCTCTCATCTTAGATGCACTCAAACTCAAAAATTACATTGTTTCGGCAGTTCGTACACAAACAAATGAAAGTGAAACGCTTGAACATTTTCTTGAACGCTTTTGGGATTACGACAAGTCTCCCTATGTTCATGAAAAACGAATTGTTGGACAATCCATTCACCGTCGCTACACAGACATAATGTTAAGTCGGGCCAGAACCTACTGGATTCCGCGCATGGGGAACAAACCCTTAGGGCAAATAACAAAAGAAGACATTAAACGCGTCATGTGGCAACTGGCAACACAAAAACAAAATGTTTTTTCTCGAAAGAAAAATGCAGACGGTTCGCGCAAGAAGACAGCGCAAGTTCTTTCTGCAGAAACAGTAAATCAAGTAGTTCGTTCTGCAACCTGTGCACTTAAGTGGGCATTTCAAAACGGACTTACACCCAACGACTGTTTTTCGGGACTTATCTATTGCCATGTCACTCCACAAAAAAGACATATTCCAACACTCAGCGATGTAAAACGCATTTTTGGAATTCATTGGAACGACAGTGCGAGTAGACTTGCAAATTTAACTGCAATGTGTACTGGCATGAGAATAGGAGAAATTCAAGCACTACAACTGGGCGACATTGGAAGTGACCGTATTTATGTGCGACATAACTGGGCTCGGCGAGATGGCTTAAAGACTCCCAAAAACGGAGAAGCAAGAGAAATACTCATTACCCCAGAATTACATCACATGCTTATTCGACAGGGAATGAAAAATCCTTTTGGAACAAGCCCTGGCGATTTTATTTTTTTTGGGCAAACACGAAAGAAACCACGTTCTGCTCAATTTTGGAACAGAGCACTTAAAGAGGTTACACTTTCACTTGGTATAAAAAACGCAAACAACATAACCTTTCACTGTTGGAGACATTTTTTTACCGCATGCATGGCAGACTTTGTTGACGGAAGAAAACTACAACTTGCAACAGGTCACAAAACAATGCAAATGTTAGAACACTATGCCGCTCATCAAAGCGAACAAACGCTTGAAGAATTAGGTGATGTTTCAAGACAATTATTTTTAGACATTATTCGTTTGCCGATTGCTTAGTAAAAGTAAAAGCGCTATACTCGGGTTCGAGGTTTTTCAATGCAGTTTTCGTTAAAAGAATTTTTAAAGGAACAATTTATAGTCCCTCAGTTTGGAAAAAAGTTTCTCATTATGATTTTAGGGATTTTTTTTATGGGATTTTTCCTTTCGTTTTTAATCTGCATTGGTTGGGGAACTGACCCTTATTCATTTCAGAACAAAATTATTTCAACAAGAATCGGCTGGCTGTTTGGAACGTGGCAGCTTTGTTTGAACGCGATCATGTTTGTAATTGTTGTGATCTGGGACCGCAGAGTGATTGGCTTTGGCACAATTGCAAACATGGTTTTTGTCGGATACATTTCTGACTTTTTTGTCTGGCTGTGGAGCAAAGTTATTCCCTCCGCAGTGTTCACTGACGCTTCATATTTAGCACTTAAAATTGCACTCTTTGCAGTGTCGCTCATTTTGTTTGCAGCAGCTGCTTCATTTTACATAAATGCACAGATGGGACTTTCTCCTTACGATGCACTGGCAACTCTTATTGGGAAAAAATTAAATCGCATTCCCCAAGCACTTACACGAATTGCCTTTGACATGACTGCTGTTGTGGTGGGTATTCTCGTAAGTTTAGGAACAGACATTCCAATTAAAACAGCTCTCATAGGTTCAATCGCAATGGGCTTACTTTTAGGTCCCATGATTCAACTGGTAGGACGATTCACTCGGTCAAAACTTCTTGCAAGTTGAAAGTACGCATGTTATACTTTATTCATGATTGATTTTTTCTTACAGCATTTACCGGTATTCTGGCTGGTGGTCATGGCTGTGTGCATTGTCATTGAATCTATGACTATGATGCTTACAACCATCTGGTTTGGATGTGGAGCTCTGGTAATGGTGTTTGTCTCAATGACTCCCCTTCCCTTTAAGTGGCAGTTACTCTTGTTTGCAGCAATATCGCTTGCCCTCCTTATTTTTACAAGACCCTTTTTTTACCAAAAGCTCAAACTAAAAAAACAGGCAACAAACGCAGATTCGCTTATAGGCAAAAAAGTAATTGTTACTCAAACAATTTCTGCACTTGAAAAAGGAGCCATAAAAATTAATGGCATTGAATGGACTGCATCTTGCGCAAACCTTTCTGACAGTTCTCAAAGCATAAGTCCAGGAACAGAAGTTACTGTTACAGACATTCAAGGTGCAACTGCAATCGTATCGCTATAATTTTTTTTACATAAGGAGAAATATATGAACTTGTACATCATTATTGCACTACTGGTTATTGCCATGTTGTTAATCATCACCAACATTCGCATTGTTCCTCAGTCACACGCAGTCATCATTGAACGCTTAGGCACTTATGTTGCAACCTGGCAGACAGGACTTCATGTTAAAGTACCTTTCATTGATCGCATTGCAAACAAAGTATCGCTTAAAGAAAAAGTGTTAGACTTTCCGCCTCAGCCGGTAATTACCAAAGACAATGTTACCATGAAAATTGATACCGTTGTTTACATGCAGATTACCGATCCAAAACTGTATTCATACGGTGTTGAAAATCCTATGACTGCAATTGAAAACTTGAGTGCAACAACACTTCGTAACATTATTGGTGAACTAGAACTTGATGCAACTCTCACCAGCCGTGATGTTATTAACTCAAAGATGCGCTCTATTCTCGACGAAGCAACTGACCCTTGGGGCATTAAAGTTAACCGCGTTGAAGTTAAAAACATTATGCCTCCAGAAGCAATTCGTGAAGCAATGGAAAAACAGATGCGTGCTGAACGCGAAAGACGCGAAAAAATTCTTATTGCAGAAGGACAGAAGCAGTCAGAAATTTTGGTTGCAGAGGGAAAAAAGCAGGCAGCAATTCTCGAAGCAGAAGCAGAAAAACAAGCAGCAATCTTACGGGCAGAAGCAGACAAAGAAGCAAAAATGCGCCGTGCAGAAGGTGAAGCTCAGGCTATACGCGAAGTTAAACAAGCAACCGCAGACGGTCTTAAAATGATTCGCGAAGCAGCAGTTGATGAAAAAGTTATTAAACTGCGCAGTCTTGAAGCACTTGAAAAAGCAGCTGATGGACAGGCAACAAAACTTATTGTTCCCGCAGATTTCCAAAATCTTGCAGGAGTTGTAAGTGCTTTATCTGAAGTAGCTAAAAAATAAAAAACTACAAACGCTGTGTGCTGGTGACAAAATAAGTTGTGCACTGGCCACAGCCTTTTATTTCTACACCTTCACGTTTTTGAAAAAGATAATTTCCCGCAACAACAGGATTTTGTAACAGTTTCGCATAAAGAGCAGTAGAAATTTGAATACGTGACGGCTCTCCATTCGATTCCATACGAGAAGCAAAGTTAACGGTTGCACCCCACATGTCATAAACGAATTTCTTTTCACCAATAACACCAGCAACAACAGGACCAGAGTTTGCACCAATGCGAATAGACAAATCGGGATAAGTCTGGTGCGCACTGTTGAAGCGAACAGTTAAATCTTGAACTGCAAACAAAAAGTTAAGCATTTCAACCTGATGTCCTTCGTAACGTTCAGGAACACCGGCTGCAATCATGTAAGCATCTCCAATGGTTTTAATTTTTTCTACACTGTAAGAATCAAGCAATTCATCAATCTGAGAGAAAAATTCATTTAGCAAGTCAACTGTTTTTACATGACCTATAGCATTTGAAAGTTCAGTAAAACCTACAATATCTATAAAGGCAACTGTAACATCTTCAAACTCTTCAATTACTTTTTCTGAAAGTCCGCCTGCTTCAGTCATGTCATCTTTAAGAGAGTCTGCAATTTTTTGAGGAAGAATGTTTTTAAGCAATTTGTCTGACTTGTCGTTTGCAGCTTTAAGTCGTGCAATCAATTCGAGGTCTGGATTCTCCATGTTCATGTACATAATAAAAATACAGATTGCAGTTCCAAAACCGAGAATAAGCAGTTCAGGAAAGATGGCTTGAAGCAAAGCAACAAAACCTTCCATAAGAGTAAAGCTCAACAGTGTAATTTTTCGCTTAACAGGAACGATTTTAAAGTTAACAAAGAAATACACCAGCGCAACAACAACACAGTAACTTGAAAAAATATATGTACAAGTTGAAGGCACACCGTAAGAATAAATTGACTGACCTTCACCTGCATAGTACACAGGATTTGCAATAACAATTCCCAACATAACAATCTCAGGAATAATAATCCACAAGAAATGCATAAAAAGTCTTTTTTTGTTTTTACGAATATCAATACCCTTTACCGCCCACGCGCTTTCCAAAAGTGCAGAGATAACATAAAACAAAACAGTAACAATCCACGCATGCATAAGGAAAATGTATCCCTTAGAAAAGAAATCGTTTATAAAAGGCTTTATATATGCTCGGTCAGTAATAGTTACAACGCTAATAATATCGCAAGCAAGTTCAGCAAGTGTTACCACCAGTAAAACTTTAAAGATTGTGTTAGGCAAAGAAGACCATCGTTTCTTAGAAAAGAACATAGCAACAATCAGAGCGACTAAAACAAAACCTGCAATTTGAAAGGCGAAATTATACTTCATAATATAAACAGTATGAACCATAACTTCTATATTCGCAAGTCAATACTTGCCTTTTTACACAAGATTTTGCTAAAATTATTGTATGAAACGGACACATTTTTTTATTACACTTTCTCTTGTTATTTTAACATCACTTTCGATTTTTTCCTGCGGAACACTAGACAATGCATCAAGGTCTTCAAGTGAACCAAAAAGCACAAAGACTAGTGCAAACGACCTTTACTTTCACAAAGATAACATTGCAGAATACCTTTCGAAAACCTTCGGAGAAAAAATTGTCACAAGCGGACTAGACATAACATCCCAAGACATGACTTACACCATTCGCGACGGAGAGTTACAAAGCATTATCTTAGGCGAGTGGAACAGAAGGTATATGTTCCATGGAGTAAAAGTTGGCGACTCTATTACCGATGCACATGCAAAATTAAAAACAGGCTTTACTCCTGTTTCAAAAAATACGGGAAAAGAACTTGCAGTATATGCAGATGTTAATACACCTCACTATTTGCTTGAACTGGACATTGACGAAACAGGGCACATCTATTTAATTAAGTATGTGCTTTCTTCACTGGTCAAGTAAAAAAACAACTGCAGAACGAGCGGGAATGTTTGTTACCACAAGACGCTCATCTTCAAGAACAAGACCCACACCTTCTGCTTCTGGAGTTGCAAAAATCATTTCATCTTTTGTCCAAACAGAAAGTGGCTTTTGTTTTTTCGTAAAAATATATTCAGAAAAATCATTTGCAGAAAAATTGAACACACAGAGCATGTCTTTTTGACTTGAGTCTTGAGGGTGCAAGACATACGCTGCACACTGACCTCTGTTAGGAGAAAGATCTTCAACTGTGGCATCTGTAATAGTTGTTGCATACTGCTTTCGTAAGGCAAGTGCTTTTTGTAAAACATGTATGCTTGAATCTGACTGTTCAAGAAGTTTTTGTGCCGTCTGCCAATCAAAGGGTCCACGGTGGCGAATATCTCCTGAAAGATTCATGTCTGCAAGACCTATTTCCTGTCCGTAGTAAATAATAGGAACCGGTGGCCGTAATGCAGCAAGCACAAGAGAAAGCGTTATGCGCTTATAGTCATTTCCAAAAACAGAACCTAAACGACTTTGGTATTCATCATGATTGCACAAAAAAGCAGCATAGGCAGCACCTTTTATGTCGTGCGGATTTTCATAAGAGGCATCGGGTAAAGAACTAGCGCCTATTAAAACACTTCCCAACTGTGCACGCCCTGTATCAAAGTCTGTTACTAAATCAAACTCAGGTTTTTCTGCAGAACCAAAATATGCTTCTAATGAATCACGACGACGCTCAAGCCAAATTTCTCCAAGCATTACTTTAGGTGCTTTGTAGCGTTTTTGAATTCGAGCATGCAAGTCGGTAAACCATTGGTGCGTACTGTCACTGTCTGCGCTACGACTGCCATCTTCTATAAGATAACGAGCAGCATCAACACGTATACCATCAAAGCCTCTGTCTAACCAGTAGAAGACAACAGAACGCATTTCTTTTTGAACCGCTGCATTTTTGTAATTAAGGTCAGGCATGTGTTCCCAAAAAGGAGCATAATACCAGGCACCAGCTTCTTCGTTGTAGAACCAAGCAGGAGACGCTCCCATAGGATTCGAACCTTTGCCATCTTCTGACCACACATACCAGTCACGCTTTCCGTTTTTTCCGGCAATAGAATCTTTAAACCAAGGGTGAGCACTTGAAGTGTGATTAGGTACAAAGTCAAAAATTATTTTCATACCACGCTCATGACATTCTGCTACAAGGGCAAGCACATCTTCTTCTGTTCCGAAAAGAGAATTAACAGCGTAATAATCTGTTGTGTCGTAACCGTGCATGTTGTAGTCAATGGCTGTACCTTTTCCTGCACACTCAAAAAAAGGAGAAATCCACAAGACATCACAGCCCACATCATTATGAAGATAGTCGAGTTTAGAACGGA
>DMQP01000205.1 GCA_003455655.1 Treponema sp.
ATGAATCAGAGCGAAAAAAACAAGCTGCTCGTTGTATGAACTGTGGTGTTCCTATGTGTCAGAGTGCAATTAAACTCTCTGGTATGGTAACAGGTTGTCCACTGCATAACTTTATTCCCGAATGGAATGATGCATTGTATAACGGACAGTTTGACATGGCAGCATGGCGATTGTTAAAGACTTCAAACTTCCCTGAGTTTACAGGACGTGTTTGTCCTGCCTTGTGTGAAAAAGCCTGTAACTGTGCAAATCCTATTGTTGGACAAGGAGCTGTAACTGTTCACGATAATGAACTTTTTATTATTGAAAAAGCATTTGAAACTGGTTACATGAAACCAGAAGTTCCAAAAGTAAGAAGTGGTAAAAAAGTTGCAGTCATTGGTTCTGGTCCTTCAGGATTAGCTGTTGCTGATTGTCTTAATAAACGCGGTCATTCAGTAACAGTGTATGAGCGTGACGACAAAGCGGGCGGTCTTCTTATGTATGGTATTCCTAACATGAAACTTGATAAAAAAATTATTGAGCGAAGAATCAACCTTATGCAAGAAGAAGGTGTTACCTTTGTGTTCAATGCAAATGTTGGAAAAGACCTTGATGCAAAAATAATTTGTTCTAACTACGATGCTGTTGCTTTGTGCTGTGGTGCAAAAAAAGCTCGACCTCTTTCTGTTCCCCATGCAGACAGCATTAAAGGAATTATGTTTGCAGTTGATTTCTTGAAGAGTGTAACAAAAACTGTTGTTGCAAATCCTAACGATTCTAATGCAAGTTTAGCACAAAAGTTGCAAAAAGAATTTGATATTGATGTTGCAGACAAAAATATAATTGTGCTGGGTGGAGGAGATACAGGAAACGACTGTACAGGCTCTGTAATAAGATTAGGATGTAAGTCTGTTGTTCAACTTGAAATGATGGCTTGTCCTCCTGTTGAACGCGCACCGAATAATCCTTGGCCTGAGTGGCCCAAAATTCTTAAGACAGATTATGGCGCACAAGAGTCTATAGCAAAGTTTGGACATGATCCTCGTGTGTACAAAACAACCATTAAAGAACTCTACTCTAAAGATGGAAAACTTACTGGAGTAAAAACGGTTCAAGTGGAATTTCGTATGGTCGATGGAGTTCGTAAACTTTGTGAAATTGAAGGCAGTGAAAAAGATTTGCCAGCAGATTTAGTTTTAATTGCGGCCGGATTTTTGGGTTGTGAAGATTACACTGCAAATGCTTTTGGAACAAAACTTACAGAACGTAATACCGTTAGTGCTGACGGATATAAAACAAATGTTGAAAAAGTTTTTACCGCTGGCGATATGCATCGAGGTCAGTCACTTGTAGTTTGGGCTATTGCAGAAGGTCGTGAATGTGCAAGACAAATTGATGAATACCTTATGGGCTTTTCCAATATGTAGGAGTTTCTATGGGCTTGCATGATGAGTGTGGTGTTGCTGGTGTTTTTGGTAGCGAGTCTGCTTCTTCAATGGTCTACTTTGGTTTGTGTACATTACAACATCGTGGACAGGAAAGTGCGGGTATAGCAGTTAGCAACGGAACTTCAATCAACATTCACAAAAATCTTGGACTTGTAAGTGATGTCTTTCATAAAGAGAGCTTTGAACACTTGCAAGGCAGTATTGCAATTGGTCATGTTCGCTATGCAACTGCTGGCGGTCGCGGAGTAGAAAATGCTCAGCCGTTTTTAAACTCTTTTAAGTACGGAGACCTTGCGCTTGCTCATAACGGTCAATTAGTAAATCATGCAAGTATACGAGAACAACTTCAAGATGCTGGTTCTACCTTTAGTTCTGAAAGTGATAGCGAAGTAATTTTAAAACTGATTGTTCGTAAACTTATAGAAACGGCACCTGATGCTTCTTCTGTGCATGTTGCGCAAGCAGTTGTAAAAGCAGCTCAAATTATTAAAGGGTCATTTGCTCTTTGTGTTATGACGCATGACATGCTGTTGGGTGCTCGTGACCCTAACGGAATTCGTCCGCTTTGTTTAGGAAAGACAAAAGATGGGGCGTATATTCTTGCATCAGAATCATGTGCAATTGATGCAATGAACGGCGACTTTGTGCGCGATGTTCAACCCGGTGAGCTTGTAGTTATTACTAAAAAGGGAATTGAATCATTTTATTTTTCAAAGGATATAAAAAAGAAAACTTGTATTTTTGAGTATGTGTATTTTGCACGACCCGATTCTGTTATAGATGGAATATCTGTGCAGGAAGCTCGCTACCGTATGGGAGAAATTCTTGCGCATGAATCTTCTGTCAAAGCAGATGTTGTTGTTGGTGTTCCTGACAGTGGTATTGGTGCTGCATTAGGTTATGCTCGTGCAAGTGGAATTCCTTATGTGACGGGCATTGTAAAAAACAAATACATTGGTAGAACATTTATTGCGCCTACTCAAAAGGAACGCGAACAGTTAGTTTTTGTAAAATTAAATGCAATAAAATCTGACCTTGAAGGAAAGAGAGTTATTGTTATTGATGATTCAATTGTTAGGGGAACAACAAGCCATCGTCTTGTTCAAATACTGCGTCGTGCTGGAGCAAAAGAAGTGCATTTTAGAGTTTCTTCTCCGCCAGTAAAGTTTCCTTGCTATTTAGGAATTGATACTCCCAGTAAAAATGAATTGATTTCAAGTACTCATGAATTAAAAGAAATATGTAAGGAAATTGGAGCAGATAGTCTTGAGTTTATTTCTCTCGAGGGAATGATACGAGCTCTTGGGGAAAGTGGATTTTGTGAAGGCTGTTTCTGTGGAACATATCCTGTTGAAAAATAATTATATTATTCTGCGTATGTTTTTATGATTTCTTCAGCAAGTGCTGTTCGCTTCATGCCTCTGTTCATTGCTTCTTTTTCAAGATAG
>DMQP01000057.1 GCA_003455655.1 Treponema sp.
CATCAATAAAGAACTGCTTTACATCTCCCTTCATTTTCTTTGAGTCGATGTACTGATAGTAATGTCCAGTTAAACCGTCTGTCATCCAGTCGAAAGAAGCTTTTTCCTTTGCAACCTGCCAGCGTAAATCTGCAACAGCGGTAAGACATGCCGTACGAAGATCACGTGGATACATAGGAATAATAATTCGTCCACGACTGGTAATACGGTTAAAGCGGTCAAAGGGTTCCCAACAGAATCCAGTATCACCATAGGTTGGCAACAGAAGAACATAAGGCACAATGCGGTTTTTTACACCACGGTGAATACGAATGTATGCTTCTGGGTCAATAGATTCAATCCATGCAAGTTCACGCAAAACATTTTCACGGAAGCCCGTACTCTTGTCGAAACAGTGGAAGAATTCACGCGTAAAGATTGGGAACTGGTTACCCTGACGACCACAAGTCATTTTAGCCATCTGACGAACACTGGACATTTCTGTCATAATTTCTTCTTTACCAACGCCAGCTGATTCTTCGGGTAAGTCCATAGATTTAGCATCAAGACTTGATTCTATTTCTTTTGCTTCTTGGAACTCTTTTAGATATTGTGTAAGTTCGCGGTCAATCTTTTGCAACTGACGCATGCGGTTTGCAATTTCCAAAAAGAGTTTTTTCTGCATTTCGTCGTAAGGGCGAGTATGTGGTTCAAGACCATAGAAAGGCTGATGTTCGCACAACTGCTCTATGCGGTCTTTAACTTCTCGTTCAACCGAAGCACGTTCATGTTCTTTTCCGTTAACTAAGTTTTCTGTACTTTGCAGTTTACCGCTGTTCTTGCTCTTCAACTGTTGAATACGTTGCTGTTCGGCTCCTGGAGTTTTTGCACGATTAGGAGCAACTTCATCGGTAGCACTAATGGAAATACGACCAGCTGCAATTTCTTGCATCCATTCGTCCATATACAAAACAGGTTCTCCCGTTTCATTCTTAACAATAGCACGAGAGAAAAAATCTTTTTGTTCAGGACTAAACAAAGACGGAAGCACAACACCGTAACGCATAGCAAAGCGTTTACACTGGGGAACTTTTGAACTAACCATCTTTGGAGCAAGACTCTTTAAAAACTCCCAGTAAGAGTTAACCATCTGCTGACGGTATACGGTACGGTCTTTTTTGTCTGTACAGTTAAGGTATTTTACCAACAGTTGATGCAGACGTTGAGCCGCTTCTCCTTCACCACCGAGTGCTGTTTTGTAATATGCGGGGTCATCAAAAACTTTACTAGGTGTATCTTCGAAAAATTTTGTTATGGGAGCAAATTCAGTAAGACTTAAATCTACATCAGAATAAGAACGCTTCTGAGGAACTGGCTCAGGAACATCTTTCAGTTTTGGTTCAAAATGGTAATTTGGCGCATCACTTTCAGAAGTAGTCATTTCCTCTGCGTTGTCGAGCAATGCCGCAATACTGGGGTCAATATCATTATCTGCCATCTATAACTCCATTTTTGTGTGTTCTTTTTATTGTAGCATGGAATATGTAAGTATACAAGTAAGAAAAAGACCTTGTCATTTGATTGGGTTAACAGTAGCCTTAATCTAGTTTAAGCGTCACTTCTCCTGAATGAAGCAGTTTTTGACTTCCGTCTTCTAGCTGAACAATTAGCGATGCATCATCAGTAATATCTACAGCGCGGGCTGGGTAAGAGGGTGCATTTTCACTGTCGAGCGCAAGGGGTCTAACAGTAACATCTTTTCCCAAAATAATTGAACGCTTACGGTATTCATCCATAATGTTTTCATCATCATCTAAGATTTTATAAATGCGACTTATACATTCTTTGGCAAGCAATTCACGCATAACAAGAGGAGCTGTTCCGTAAGGAACAATTCCACCAGCATTAGAAAGATTATATTCTTGGGGAAGATCACTTGTGTCCATACTGATATTAATACCAATGCCCACTACAACAGACTCAAGTTTTTCTGTTTTCGGATTAACATATCCTTCCACTAAAATTCCGCAAACTTTTTTTCCGTTGACATAAATGTCGTTAACCCATTTTATACCGCTATTAACATTAAAGAGACTGCCAATAGAACGACACACTCCAACAGCAGCACTCGCTGTAATAAGCGCAGGGTCTACAAGTCTCTGTTCAGGAACGTACACAAAGCTAAAATAAACTCCTGTGTTTTTTGGAGAATAAAATTTTCGTCCTGTTCTTCCACGCCCCGCAGTTTGTTCAAATGCAATAATCGATGTTTTGTGTAAATTTTCACCACTACTGAGTCTACGCAAAAGTTCTGCATTAGTGCTGTCTATACTTTCTACAACGAGAGGTTCTTTCATGAGCTTTTCTTTCCTAATAAGGTAAAGTCTGATACAGGTGAACAATAAGCAATGCCACTTCCGGGTTCAGACAGACAGTCTAGCGTACGAATTGCTTCAAGCACAGCAGCTTTATTGTTTTGATCTACAACAATGAGTAAAAGCTCTTTTTCGGGAACAATATGCATTCCAAAAAATTTTTCATCATCTTCGCGAGCAGTTCCTCGTGCATTTATGGCAGTTCCACCGCTGGCACCTGCTTTACGCGCAGCAGCCATTGCATCATCTGCATAACCTCTATTTACAATTACTGTAATAAGTTCGTGTGAGCGGTTCTGTTCCATTTTTGCTTCTCCTCCAGAAATAGTTCCTGTTTTAATCATATAACCTGCGTCTACACAAAAAAGACAGCCAAAGTGTTGCTTTTCATTTTGAGTAGCTTTTACAATCGCATCAAATATATTTTGTTTATGTTCGTCATCTGTTAGAATATAAACAACATCTTTTGAAGATTCTATGCCCAACGCTGCAGCAAAACGACTTGAACTTAGTCCACGACCCATGAGCACTGTTCCGCCAAAACTTCCTGCAGCAACTGCACTTGTGGTAATAAGTTCTCCTTTGTCATGCAAGACAATTCCAATCAGTAACGAATAGGTCATTTTACAACCTCCGAACTTTTCTTTTTAGAACTTTTATTCGTAAAGATAATTCCCAAAATCTGAATAGCAATAAGTGGAGTCATAGCTACAAGAGCAATTACACCAAATGCATCTGTTGCTGCATTTCCGCCACAAGAAGAAGCAGCTCCTAACGCAAATGAAAGAATAAATGTACTGGTCATAGGGCCACTTGCAACTCCACCAGAATCGAATGCAATACCTGTAAAGAGTGACGGACAGAAAAAAGTTAGAATAAGAGAAAGTGCGTATCCAGGAAGAAGAATATACCACAGACTGAATCCACAGAAAATACGAAGCATACTTAATCCAATAGAAAGTGCAACTCCTGCAGAAAGAGCAATAAGCATTACTTTTCGTTTAATCGTACCACCAGAAATACTCTCTACTTGTTCAGTAAGAACCCATACTGCCGGTTCTGCACAAACAACAACTGCTCCAAAAACAAAACCAACGGCTATTAAAAGTACAGTCCACACACCCCCTAAAGATACAGCCTTCTGTCCTAACACTTCTCCTAACTGTTGGCCTGCTGGCATAAAACCTCCGTTGACACCAACTAAAAAAATAATTAGACCAAGAAAACTGTAAACCAAACCGCTTATCATACGGCGAACTTGGAAGGGTGGCATTTTTACAAGAAAAATCTGGAAGGCTATAAACATAAGCAAAAGCGGTGTAAGCGCAAGACTTACTTCTCTAACAACTTCGGGAACCAAGTGTACAAAAATTCCAAGACCAAAGGCTTTATCTGAAAGTGCAGAAGCTGTTTCATGAACAGTCTGTGAGATTGGTTCTGTTGTTGAAGAAAAACCACACGCATGTAAGATAATGCCATACACACAAACTGCTGCAATAGGACCAATAGAAGCCATGCCGGTAAGACCGAAAGAACTGTCACCATCTTCTTTTTTTCCGCTTGAACGAACTGCTGCAACACCGACACCTAGTGCCATAATAAAGGGAACTGTCATAGGACCTGTTGTTGCTCCGCCTGCATCAAAAGCAACACCTTGGAATTCCTTCGGACTTAAAAACGCAAGAAGAAAAAGAAGAATATATGAAATAACAAGTACCCACCGCAAACTAATTGACAAAACAGTTCGCAGTAAACCCAGCATGACAAACAATCCCACACCGATTGCAATCATGCACACAAGCATCCACTTATTTACTCCAGCTGCAACATTTCCAATTTGATCTGCAAGCACTTGAACATCGGGTTCTGCTATGGTTACCATAAAACCTATAATAAATGATGTTCCTAAAAGCAAAGCAAGATTTCGTTTAGCAGTAAGAGCCGCACCACTTCGTTCGCCAATAGGTAAAATACCTATATCAACACCAAGCAAAAAAATGGTAAGACCAATAATCAGTAAAAATCCTCCCGCAAGAAAACGAACAATTGTTACTGTTCCCAAAGGAGCAGCAGTTAGTCCCAACACGAGCACAATAATCATGATTGGAACAACGGAGAGGACTGTTTCTTTAAACTTTTGAAGAAGATTCATAGATTATAACTTATTTGTAGCAGTTCCAGCCTTTTGTAGTAATACCATCTACCCACTTTTGTGCAAGAAGTTTTGCTCCTTCCAAATCGTGGTCACGGTAATTACCACATTCAACTTCTGTTGCAGCAGGAACTTCTTTATCCCACACAGCAACTTTTTTAAGAACATTCACCAAATGTTCTGCAATGTATGATTCTTCGTGGTCACCCCAAACAGTAAAATAAAAACCAGTACGACAACCCATAGGAGAAAAATCAATAACAATTCCCGGAAGTTCATCTCGAATATATTCTGCTACTAAGTGTTCAAGTGTATGCATGGCACC
>DMQP01000196.1 GCA_003455655.1 Treponema sp.
CCTGAGTCTACGTCGTTTACTTCAGAAAGCCCAATCAAAGCAACCGTTGCAGCAGGAACACTTACCGTAACCGGAGTTGCAACCGGAACCAGTTACATTACAGTGACCATGACTAAAAATGGCAGTACCCTGAAGAAGCAGATTCTTACAGCCTCTATCATAGCAAATCACAGTGTTCCAAAGGCAAACCTGAACACATGGCTTGCAGGCTTACCCGCAAACGACAAAAACACACCGTATAAGATAAATATCACCGGGCTTACGGAAAGCGACATCCAGCAGCAGGAGAATGGCCAGTTAAAACAAGGTACGCTGAGGGCGATTCTTCAAAGCAACTCGACAAAATATGTTGACCTGTCTTCTACTACGCTGCCTGCAATAGAAAGTATAAAGGCTGCTTTAGCTGGTTGCAGTTCTTTAATCCGTGCACCAGCAATTCCTTCTGGTGTCAAGAATATGTCAGATTGCTTCAGCGGTTGTTCAAATCTACAATCTCCGGTTGTTATACCCAATGGAGTCGAGAACATGTGGGGCACCTTTCAAGACTGCACTTCACTAACTACCGCACCTGAGCTTCCGAGTACCCTGAGTGGCACAAACGGATGCGGCCTTGTAAGAACATTCAGTGGTTGTACCAGTCTTACGCAAGCTCCGTCAAGCATTCCTTCGGGAGTTACCAATATGAATTACTGTTTCAACGGATGCAGCAAATTGTCAACTGTACCTGATTTACCCGTAAATGTAACCAGCATTGTTTGTGTATTCAATGGCTGCAAAATCAACGGAACAACAGTTTACATCTACGGATTAATTGAAAATAGTTCAGACTGTGATAATGCGTTTGCCGGAAACCCACGTGTTTTTGTCAGAGTCGAATTTCATGAAACTGGAATGGCTCTTGAAAGCGCAGATGGATGGGATGACCAAAACATGGCATTCGGACTTATACCATAACGTTCCGCTTGCAAAGAAATGCAAAATACGGTATGCTTTTCTAACAAAAGGACAAAAACGTCATGGAAGATGATATTCTCACAATTGAAGAAGTTGCCCACTACCTGCGTGTAAGTGAGCGCACGGTATATGATTGGGCTCAAAAAGGTGAAATTCCCAGCGGAAAAATAGGAACTGTTTGGAGATTCAAAAAATCAGAAATTGAGCGTTGGGTAAACGAACGCTTGTCTTCTCCACGCACACAAAAAATAGACATTCAAGTAAAAAACATTCTGTCTCCAGAGAGAGTCGTATTTATGGACTATTCTACCAAGCACGATGCCTTGGTAAAACTGTCTCAGGTTTTGGCTACAGCTCCCCAAGTAAAAAATGCAGAAGAACTTGAATCAGAAATTCTTCACCGTGAAGAACTTATGTCAACAGCCATAGGTCGTTCTATTGCTATTCCCCATGTACGTATTGCAAGCGTTACCGACTTAGTTATGGCAGTAGGCATTTCTCGCACCGACATTACAGACTTTCAGCCTATAGACGATGTTCCGGTTCGCTTACTCTTTATGATTGCAGCTGCTCACAATCAGCACAGCTACTATTTGCAAACACTCTCATACTTTAGCACTAAACTAAAGTCACAGGACTTGCGCGAAAAACTTTTGGCTTCTCCCACAGAACTAGACGCATACAGACTGCTTTCTTCTTGCTAAAAAGACTTTGCAAAGGTTGGCAAAGAAATGCGTTTTATATATAATGGCTCATCATGAGAGAAAGAAAAAAAAGCAGAGCACCGCTTGTTCTTACCGTTCTGTTCTGCATATTGTATATACTGCTTGCCATAAGGCCACTTACAACTGAACTTACCCTTACTCAGAAATGGACTATAGATATTCTCCAAGATGTTCAGCCACTTTCTGACGAAAAAGCCATTCCCTTTAAATTGGGACAATCTATGGGCTATTTTACCGAAGATGGAAAACTTGTTTTTTCAACAACCTTTCCTTTCAAAGCTTCTATTTCAAATGTCTACAATGCAGCCTACAGCGCAGGAAACACTCAAACAACACTCGTTACTCCACAAAACCAAAAGGCTTGCACTATTGCAGTTGCAGGATATCCTTATTTTTCAGAAAACAGAATCTATATGTTTTTGCCCGGCGGAAGTGCAGTTGCCCAATACAACGATCAGGGCTTTCGCATTTGGCAGCATGAAGGCTATGCTCCCATTACCGCATTCTCTTCGTCAAAAGGTGGTTCTGTCATAGGCTATGCAGACGGAAGTGTCATTTCGTATACCGCACAAGGAACAGTCGACCAAAACTTTGCACCAGGTGGCTCTGAAACAGAAGTTATTTTAGGAGCAGCAATAAGCCCCGACGGAACAACAGTAGCTTGTCTTTGTGGTCTTGACCGTCAGCGTTTTGTCATTGCACGCAAAGAAGGAAACACCAGTCGAATTATTCATCACCACTACATTGAACATCAAACATGTGAACAACAGTTAGTTCAGTTTACCCGCGATGCAAAAACGGTATTCTACACTTGCAAAGATGGTTTGGGCGTTTTGAAACTGGGGCGAAAAAAAGTTGCATCACAAAAAATAATTCCCATCGAAGGAACAATTACTCAAATAGTTGAATCAGAAAGTGAAGACTTTATGTATGTCTTAAGTCGCGAAAACAATACATACACCGTCACTATTCTTGAGGGAACAGATACGGTTGCTTCATCATTTCGTTTTTCTGCAAACAATGCATTCATTCAAGCAAGTGGCTCATCACTCTTTGTGGGAAAAGACAACACCATTTCTCGCATTGATGTTTCAAGATCCTAGGAGGAGACAGCATGAAAAAACGTACGCTTAAAACGCTTGTTATTACACTTTGCCTTTCTCTCTCTTGCATAGGTATAGCTCTTGCATTCGACTGGCCGCAAAAAGAAACCGCCGCAGATATGTTCTATTCATACTTTGCACAACTGCGTGGTTCAACAATAGAATCATCTCTTATTTTTAAAGACGGAGCAGAAGTCAGTGCTGCCGGAGAAGGAACAGTTACTACCATTATTCGTGAGCACAACGGAGACATGGGTTGGTTTGAATCCACATTAGGAAATGCCGTAATTATTTCACACGACAACAAGCTTATGACCGTATATGCAAACCTCGATGAACAGTCACTGGCGCCTTCTCTTTCTGACGAACCTCATGCTACAACAGGAATGTACATAGGTCAAAGCGGAAACTCTGGCTGGCAGCAAGGTCAAAGCAGTCTTGAGTTTATAGTGCTTGATACAAAAAATCATTCTGCAATAAACCCGCGCACTCTTATGCCTCGCGTTGGACAAGAACTGCCTTTAGTTATGGGACAGATTACTATCGAAGCAAAAGACGGAACTCAAAGCCTGCTTTCTCAAACAAAAAATTTGACCGCAGGAAACTATCGCATTTACCGAGAAAGACAGACCGTTGCTGTTCCCTACAAAACCAACATTTCTATAAATGGAACTTCAATAGAAAGCATGCAGTATGACAGTCTTCGTGAAGTAGATGGAAAGTTATGTGTACGAGGCAACTCTTGGTATCCCCTTGAACAAGTTTACCCTGATGAAAAACGACAGCTTTTAGGTCAAGTATTTCTTGCGCCAGGACGAAACATTATTACACTTACGATTTCAGACATAACCGGTCTTCCTTCGGGAACAAAAACAGTTAGTTATACGGTTGCTGTCAGATAGAAAAATTTTTCTGTGGATTTTTATACAGATATCTTGACATAAACTGCCATTTTTTGCTATAGTGGTCTCCGTCGATTACATGGTGCCTGTAGTTCAGTGGTAGAATCCCAGATTGTGGATCTGGTTGTCGTGGGTTCGAAACCCACCAGGCACCCAGATTTGCAAAGCAGGTCGAGGTGTAGCCGATCAGACGCGTTCGTAGCTCAACTGGATAGAGCAACGGACTTCGAATCCGTAGGTTGCACGTTCGAGCCGTGTCGGACGCAAAAAAAATCGGGCGATTAGCTCAGCTGGTAGAGCAACAGACTCTTAATCTGTGGGTCGGGAGTTCGATCCTCCCATCGCTCAATACGGAACTAACCTTATGTGCCTGGCACCGTTCCGACGCTATCCGCGAGAGTGGTGAAATTGGCAGACACGCCAGACTTAGGATCTGGTGCCCATGGCGTGAGGGTTCAAGTCCCTTCTCTCGCAAAATAACTTGTTTCGACAACTCGTTTTTGCGGAAATAGCTCAGTGGTAGAGCGCCACCTTGCCAAGGTGGATGTCGCGGGTCCGACTCCCGTTTTCCGCTCAAAGCCATGCAAGGCTATAAACTGTGAGTCTTGCGGAAATAGCTCAGTGGTAGAGCGCCACCTTGCCAAGGTGGATGTCGCGGGTCCGACTCCCGTTTTCCGCTCTCGTAAAAGCGATTTGGGGCACACTCAATCGCTTTTTTTTTAGATTTTTTTTTGACACAAGGGGAAAACCGTGAACATCACCAAAGAAATTACCAAACTTGAGAAATCAGCAGTAAAACTGAGCGTAAAAATTGCAAAAGACGATGTTGCAAAGGCATATCAGACTGGAATTAGCAAATATGCAAAAAACATTCAGATTCCTGGATTCCGCAAGGGTCATGTTCCCGTTACTGTTTTGGAACAGAAGTATGGCGAATCTCTGAAAGCAGAAATTGCAGGCGGTCTTATTGATGACGCACTTAACGAAATCTTGAATCAAGAAGAAAACCACGACATTCGTCCACTGCCCTACTCTCAGCCTCGTCTTGACGGTAACCAGATGCCCGAATTTGACACTGGAAAAGACTTTGCCTTTACCGTTGTTTACGATGTATTCCCCAAAGTTGAAGTAAAAACATTTAGCGGTATTACCATTAAAGAACCTCAGGTTACTATTGGCGACAAAGAACTCAACGAAGAACTGAAGGCAATTCAGGAACGCAATGCAGCAGTTCTTGACCGCAAAGACAACGACCCTGTTGAAAAAGACAACATTGTTACCATCAACTACAAAGAACTTGATGACAACGATAACACTATTGCTGGTTCTGAACGCGAAGGTTTTGTATTTACCGTTGGTTCAGGTGAAGACATCTACAAAATTGATGACGACATTCTGGGCATGAAAAAAGGTGAAACACGCACCATCACAAAAAAATATGCAAAAGACGACAAGAACGAAGACCTTGCAGGAAAGACTAAAAAAATCAGCGTAACAGTTACCGCTCTTAAACAGCGTGATCTTCCCGCTCTTGACGACGACCTTGCACAGGATGTAAGCGAAAAGTTTAAGACGCTGGACGACTTAAAAGCAGATATAACCAAAAATCTTGAAACAGCTAAAAACCGCAGATTGGCAGAAATGAAGAGCCAGAGTCTGCTTGAACAGTTAGTTGCAAAGAACCCCATTGAACTGCCAGCTTCTATGGTTGCAGCAGAACTGGATAGCCGTTGGCGCATGATGGCACAGCAGTTCCAAACAAGCCCAGAACAGTTAGAACGCATGGTTACTTCAAGCGGACAGACAAAAGAAGCAATGCTTACCCAGTGGACTGGAGATAGCGAAAAAATGCTTAAGAGCCGCCTCATTGTAGACACTTTGTTGCGCGAAAAAAACATTTCCGTTACTCCCGAAGAAGTTGAAGCAGAATATGCAAAAATTGCCGAAGAAAACGGAGTTACTGTTGACGAAGTAAAAGAGCACTACAAAGATGCCCGCTCAAAAGAATACCTTATTGATGATGTAAAAGAAAAGAAGCTGTACGAAGAACTGTACAAGCAGGTTAAGGTAGAAAAAGGCGACAAGCTGGCATTCGGCGATCTGTTCAAAAATAACTAACAGATGCCCTTAGCAGAAAACGGAGTGCCGGTAACGATTTACCTTGCCGCATTCCGTTTTTTTTATGTATATTAGTAATGTAATTTAGTAAGGGAGTTACTTATGAATGAATATATGAACAGCGTTATTCCTCACGTTTT
>DMQP01000222.1 GCA_003455655.1 Treponema sp.
AGGCCTCTCTCTTTGCGCTTACTGCCAAATTTTCGCATATACTAACGTTTTTTACACTTTGTTACAACCCCCACGAAAAAACTTGCAAACAGAACAGGCATGGGGTATACTGGAAAAACTATTTTACACAGGAGTTTCACATGAGTAAGTACACGGGAACACAAACAGAAAAAAATTTGTTGGCAGCATTTGCTGGTGAATCGCAGGCACGCAACAAGTACACTTATTTTGCTCAGGTTGCAAAAAAAGAAGGTAACGAAAAAATAGCACAGATTTTTGAAAAAACTGCCGCTAACGAAGAACAGCACGCAAAGATGTGGCTTACCGAACTGGACGGAATTCACGACAGTACCACTAACCTCAAAAATGCAGCCGATGGTGAAAATGCAGAATGGACAGATATGTATGTTGGTTTTGCAGAAACAGCAGAAAAAGAAGGTTTTGCAGATTTGGCACGAAAGTTCCGCGCAGTTGCAACAATTGAAAAACGTCATGAAGAACGCTACCGTTCACTTTTAAAAGACGAAGACTCTTCTGCTCAGCTTAAAAAGTCAAGTGTGAAAGTCTGGGAATGTCTTAAGTGCGGACACATTGTTGTTGGAGAAAAAGCACCAGAATACTGCCCTACTTGTGGCGAATACAATCAGTACTTTGAAGTACGAGAAGACAACTACGACCTTATCTTAACCTGGGGCCGCTAACACTTTCTAAAAACCGATGACTGTTTTGTGGTAATTTTTGTCTGAGGGTGCAATACAATAAGTATGAGACCCCTGCAAAAATATGCGCTTTTTATTGCGCTTACCACAAGCAGCATTTTCTTTTCACTCCATGCAAGCGAACAGAAAACTGCCTTTAAGTCTCTTTCGTTTTACGAAGGAACATGGCTGGAGCTTCCACTCGAGAAAGCACAGAATATAAAAGCAGAAGATGCTCTCTTTTGTGAACACACAGAAAAAGAGCGACTGTACTTTAGGCAAGAGCCACTCTTACGCCTTGCACAAAACGCATGCATAAAAGCAGTAAGTGGTGCACGACTTTCGTTTGAACACTTTGAACTAACCGCATCCCTTTCTCTTTTCCGAACAAAAATCACAGAGCTTCCTCTGTTAAAGCAAGACAGCTGGGGCTTTACTTTTGGAGCATCGGCTTTTGTTCCCTCAAAATATGGAAGTCTTCAAATAAAAGCAGGAGAACTTTCATACTCTGGTTCACTCTCTCATATAAAAAATCCTTACTTTTCCATTCCCTCAGTTTTTACAACAGACATTCAACATGCACAAAGCATAAACGCATCGCTTCCTTCATTTACACAAGCTCTTAGCAAAGAAAAAAAATTTTCACTCTACGCAAGCATAAAACCTGCCTTGTCTTTTCTTCCAACAGTCACAGCTTGTTTTGACAGTAAAAATGTTTGTGCGTGCATAAACGGAAGTGTTGCTTTTAATTCAAAAACTGCTTTCGCCTACGCCCTTACCGCTGGAACTTTTTCTTATGCAAAAACCGGTGGAACTTCGTGGTTTAAAACAGAAAAACCTTTTGAAGAACAGGCAAGACTTTCTCTTATGGCAGAAGTAGAACTTAAAAATTGGCAAGTTCTAAAAAATCTTAGTGCAAATGTTTATGCTGCATACATGCTTTACCCTAATCCCTTTGGAGGAATTTTTAACGCTTACCGAATGCAGACTCATCTTACTTTTAAAGCAAAGGGAACGTTTTCTTTTGAAGGGGGATTTTCTGGTGCGGAAGAAAAAACCATTGACGCTTCGGGTTCAACACTTAATTCAACTTGGCAAACTTATGCAAATGTTCAGTATGAACAAAAAGGTCAATCGCTTACTTCAAAAACAGGACTTACCCTCTACGCCCAAGAAGATCTTCTGTGTATAAAATGCGGTCAAGACTTGCTTTGGAAAAATCAGGCAGTGGGGCTTGGCATTGAAACATATTTTGAACAAGAGGCTTTGTTAAACAAAATAAAATTTATTCCCCAATACAGTATTTCTACTTTACACTTAACAAGTCAAACAAAGGCAAGCTTTTTGTTCAATCCCAAAACACAAAAAACAGTCATAACACTGAGCCAGTACTTGTCTTTTAAAAAAGGCATTGTGTCAAAACTCCTTGCCGAAACAGAATTTACCCTTAGTCCAGACAGTCTCAATCTTCCTCAAACACGACTGAGTGCTACTTTTACAAACGCATCTTTAAGGTTTCCCTTTACCTTTGTGTTAGAGATAAAACTATAGAAAACCGTGCTAAGGTCTTGAATTTACTAGAAATTTATACTATCATAGCGCAACTCTATCATCATGTAGAAATTTTTATTTTTAGAGAGGCATACTATGGGCTTTGATATTACCAAGGTACGTAATATCGGTATCAGCGCACACATTGACTCTGGAAAAACAACAACATCAGAACGCATTCTGTTCTATTGTAACAAGATTCACCAGATTCACGAAGTGCACGGAAAGGACGGTGTCGGTGCCGTTATGGACTCCATGGATTTGGAACGCGAACGTGGAATCACCATTCAGTCAGCAGCAACACAGGTTCAGTGGAAAGACATTACCATCAACCTTATTGACACACCAGGTCACGTTGACTTTACCGTAGAAGTTGAACGCTCACTGCGCGTTCTTGACGGTGCTATTCTGGTTCTTTGTGCTGTTGCAGGTGTTCAGTCACAGTCAATTACCGTTGACCGCCAGCTCAAGCGCTATCATGTACCCCGCATTGCTTTCGTTAACAAGTGTGACCGTCAGGGTGCTAACCCTCTGCGTGTTTGCAAACAGCTTCGCGAAAAACTGGGTCTTAACGCATACATGGTTGAACTGCCCATCGGTCTTGAAGACAAACTCCAGGGTGTTGTAGACCTTATTGCAATGAAGGCTTACTACTTCGAAGGACACGACGGTGAAGAAGTTCGTGTTGCAGAAATTCCTGCTGAACTTCTTGATCAGGCAAAAGAAAAACGCACAGAACTTTTGGATGCTGCTTCTATGTTTGACGACAGCCTCATGGAAGAACTTATGGAAAAAGGCTATGACGATGTTGATTCAGACAAAGTTATTGCTGCTATTCGTAAGGGTACTCTTGCAGAACAGTTTGTTGCAGTATTCTGTGGTTCAGCACATATGAACAAGGGTATTCAGCCTGTTCTTGACGGTGTTGAGCGCTATCTGCCTAACCCAACTGAAGTTCACAACTACGCCCTCGACCTTGACAACAACGAAGCTCAGGTTGAAATTTTCAACACAGCAGACAAACCTTGTGTTGCTCTTGCATTCAAACTGGACGACGGTCAGTATGGTCAGCTTACTTATGTTCGTATCTACCAGGGTAAAATTACCAAGGGTGACGAACTCTTTAATACTCGTGCACAGAAGAAGTTCAAGGTTGGACGCATTGTTCGTATGAACGCTGCAGCAATGGAAGATATCAACGAGGGACAGCCTGGCGACATTATTGCTCTGTTCGGTGTTGATTGTGCTTCTGGTGACACTTTCTGTGGTGGCGGACTTAACTATGCTATGACTTCAATGTTCGTTCCTGCTCCTGTTATTTCTGAAGCTATTACTCCAAAGAACAAAGCAGATGCAGCTAACATGTCAAAGGCTCTTAACCGCTTTACAAAAGAAGACCCAACCTTCCAGACTTATGTTGATCCTGAATCAAACCAGACAATCATTAAGGGTATGGGCGAACTTCACCTTGCAGTTTATGTTGAACGCATGAAGCGCGAATACAAGTGCGAAGTAGAAGTTTCACAGCCTGAGGTTGCATACCGTGAATCAATTACTGCACGCGCAGACTTCAACTATACCCACAAAAAGCAGACTGGTGGTTCTGGTCAGTACGGTCGTGTTGCAGGCTTTATGGAACCCCTTGAAGGTAAAGACTACGAGTTCGTAGACTCAATTAAAGGTGGTGCAATTCCTAACGAATACATTCCATCTTGTGACAAAGGTTTCAAGAAGGCTATGGAAAAAGGTTCTCTTATTGGAGCACCTGTTGTTGGCGTTCGCTGTACAATCAACGATGGTCAGTATCACCCAGTTGACTCTTCAGATATCGCATTCCAGACTGCAGCTATTGGCGCATTCCGTGAAGGATACGAAAAGGCAAAACCTGTTATTCTTGAACCTATCATGAAAGTTCAGATTGCAGGTCCTACAGAATTCCAGGGAAATATGTTCGGTCTTATTAACCAGAGACGTGGTGTTATCATTGACTCAACCGATGAAAACAACACTTCAACCGTTAACGCTGAAGTTCCTCTTTCTGAAATGTTCGGATTCTCTACCATCCTCCGTTCTTCTACTCAGGGTAAGGCAGAATTCACTATGGAATTCGAAAAGTACGGAAAAGTTCCTAACGCTGTAGCAGACGAACTGATTAAGAAGTACAAGGAATCGAAAAAATAATTACATCCTGTAATTATTTTTTCTCAAGTTTTTGTAAAACAAAAACTTGCGCACTAAAACGTAAGAGTATGACGCGGCATCCGTGCCGCTCTCTTACCAGTGCAATACAGAGGAGACTATTATGGCTAAACAGGAATTATATGAACGCAGCCCAATTCGTGCTTTTGACGAAGTTGCTAACGGCGGACTTAAAGCTGGAGAACTGGGACTGGTAACCGCAAAAAAAGGTTTGGGAAAAACAAGCGTTTTGGTTCAGTTTGGTATGGACACATTGCTCAACGGTAAACAGTTGGTACATGTTTCATTTGACCAGCACAGCCAGAATGTTATTTCATGGTACGATGGAATCTACACAGAAATTTCTAAGAAAAAGAGCATTTCTAATGCAGCAGAAGTTAAAGAGCAGATTCTTAAAGGACGCACTATCCTTAACTTTAACCAGGACAACTTTAATCTGGAAAAAGTAGTAAACACACTTAACGCTCTTAAAGCAGGCGGAATTGCAGTTGCAGGTGTTGTTATTGACAATGTTGATTTTGCAAAAGTAAAGGAAAGCGACATTCAGGCAGTAGCAAGCTATGCAAAGGCTACAAAAGCAAAAGTATGGATGAGTTCAACTGTTGCAAGCGACAAACTGGACGATTCAGCTCCTAAGGCTATTCTTCCCTACTTTAACATTGTTGCTCACTTGACTTCAAAAGGAACCACTACTCT
>DMQP01000089.1 GCA_003455655.1 Treponema sp.
AGGTTTATAAAACAGCGAGCGCCCTTTTTAACAAAGAGTCTGCAACCGTCACTAAAAGTATCTTCGAAACAAATAGGAGTTGAAAAAGAAATGCCTCTAAGCTTAAAGACAGTTGCTTCTTGACCTTTGTCCCACAAATGAGTGTCACCGTTTAAAAGCATTTTGTACAAACGGGGAAATGTTTTGCCGTAAGGAAACCATTCTGTAAAGGGAACTAAATGTTGTTTTTTGTAAATGAAAGGTTCTGGGGGAACAATAGAAGTCGCTCTTTTGTCAAAAACAAGTGCTGCGTTGTAATCTGAATAATAGGCTTTTCCTTCGTCGACTGAATGTTGATTGCCAATAATAAAGCACAAGTCTTTTTGTTCAATAAACGAAAGCAGTTCTTTTACTAAAGCGTAACGGTCAACATCATTTTTGAGTGTAAAATTTTTTATAAGCGGAGGAACAAAAGCAGTTTCGGGCCAAACAACAATTTGTGCATCTGGATTTTTTTCAAGTGCATTTTCGGTAAGATTTATAAGTCGCTGTAAATCACTTTTGTAAGCAGACACTTCCATTTTCCAAGGGTCAGTATTACTTTGCAAAGCAAGAATCGTTAGTTTCTTTGCACTAAGCATTTTGTCATGGCGAAAATACTGTGCATGTAAAATCATTCCCCACACATGACAGAATAGACAAAGTAAAATAACACAAAAAGCTGGCAGTGTTTTTAAGAAAAAACTTTTACAAAAAAGTTTTTGTTTTTTTGCATACCATTCACGACCTTTTGTAAAAAGAAAAGCTAGAGAAGCATTTACCGAAAGACAGATTGCACTTACCAGCCACACTCCTCCCACTGAAGAAAGCGTTAAAAGTGCAGTGTTCTGCCATTGGGTATAAGCTATAATTCCATAATGAAGAGCTGCAAAACCTAATGTCTTTACATACTCATAACACAACCAGACTAAAGACATAGACAAAAATTGCAAAGAAGGACGCAACATGCACAGCAATTTCATCAACACAAAAACAAGTGCCATAAAAAAAGCGTATGCAAGGCAAGCAAAATAGAGTGTGTACCAGCGAAAGGTAAAGAGCCAGGAACACATAAGTGCATACGAAAGTAAACCGTAGACAAATCCGTAAAAGCAAACACGAGAAAGTTTTACTTGGGGAACAAGAACAAAGATGGGAACTAAAGCAATAAAACCCAAAAGTCCAAGCCCCTTTTCAAAAAGAGGATTAGGATGTGAAAGAAAAAACAAAAAAGAGGCTAAGATAATTGCACCAAGGCGGAGCAAAAAACGCTTAGTCATGTTCATCTTGGATAGGAAGTGTCCACAGAGCTTTCTTTAACTCTTGGCCTGAACGGAAGGCTGCAACATAATGAGGAGCAACAGAAAGTTGTTCTCCTGTACGCGGATTGCGAGCCTTAGAGCGACCCTTGCGCAAACGGGGTTCAAAGGTACCGAAGCCACGAAGTTCAATTGTATTGCCATCTTTCAAAGACTGTTTAATTTGTTCAAAAAGATTTTCAACAACATCTTGAATAACATGTTTTTCGTACTTTGTATTCTGATATACAGATTCGACCAAATCGTACTTAGTTATTTTATTAGCCTGCATAACTCTCCTCTTTTGGACAAGCCCTAAAACAGTAAATGCCAGAGCAAGCACTGAGCCTGTCTGGCATTCTGAGCACATAAATGGTTCGTGCTTCTTACAACTTATTTTGCAGCTGCAAAGGTTACATTGAACAACTTTGCCATGCGACTCTTTTTGCGAGAAGCATTGTTGTGCTTAATAACACCCTTGCGATATGCGTTATCATATTCTGATGAAACCTGACGCAGACATTCAGCGGCTGCAGCCTGATCTTTCTTCTGGATTGCATCGAGATATTTTCTAACGCTTGTATGGCAGCGTGACTTTACTGCACGGTTGCGCATGCGGCGTACAACGCTCTGATCGTAGCGTTTTTCTGCAGATGTTTTCTTTACTGACAAAGGAATACCCCCAAAAAATACTTATGTAAGTTTATATGTTACAAAGGAAAGTGTCAATTATCGCTTTCCTAATGCAGACTTATTTAAAATCCTTAGGTCTGCGTTCTGTGCGCTTGCACTTCTGACACTCAGCTACGTTTCTGAGTCTGCCATTCTCAAAAAGTGTCTTCATGACAATCTCACCACCGCAATCGGGGCAGATAAACTTTTGAGTTGCAACAGTCGTACGAGAGTTTTTACTGGCTCCGGCCATGACGTTCCTCCAAACAAAAAATCAATTCAGTTCATAAGACTATACAAGAAATTCTATCCTTGGTCAAGTAACTATGAAGATTTTTTATTCAGAACGCCAGTCTTCAAGCTGTTTTTCTATAAGTTCGTGAGCTTGGTCCAAAAGCGCCATTTCTTCTTCTTTTGTTTTAGGAGCATCGCATATCTTAAGAATTTTAATACGATACTCACCTTTGTAGAGGCGTCTGAAAATGGTATCTATCTGAGAGATACGCCAACCACCGTCAAGCGCACACACTACAACGGGAAGTTGCAACTGTTCTTCAAGTTTACGGAAACCAGCAGAATAGAATTTTCCCAAAGAACCGTCACGGCTTCGTGTTCCCTCAGGGAAAATAACGGGATACCAACCGTTTTTACGAACTCTTTCTGCAAAAAAATCGAGGGCTTTTATAGACATAATACCCTTACGAGGAATAAGACAGTGCCCTTGACTGCGTAACATTTTTCCTACCATGGGAACTTTTGCAAGTGCATCCTTTGCAACAAAACGAGTTTTTATTCCGCCAAAAAAATGTAAAAAGACACAAATATCAAGCAAACTCTGATGGTTTGAAAGAACAAGAAACTGCTGGGGAAGTTCTTGTCGAAAATCGTTATATTCCCTTAGATTGAATTTTTTGTATATACGCAAAATGCCAAAGAAAACACGATCACAGTAAGTGGTTATAAAATTTGACAAAATGAGAGACAGTTTTTTACTAAAGGGATAGACAATGCACAAAATGAGCGTTGGAAAAGCAAGCAAAAACACCAAACAGGTGAGCGTAATTATATTTGACATAAGTTCAGTATATGACAGTACGCTCTCTTTTTCAAGAGAGAAAATCGGTTACTGCAGCAAGTATGTCTGAAAGCGGATTGTACATTCTTCTTGATTGCGGAACACTTTCTGTAAACTGCTTACCGTAACGCTTTTCAACAATACGTCTGTCTAAAACAACAATACAACCACGGTCATCGGTGCGTCTCATAAGTCTTCCAAAGCCTTGTCTAAATTTAACTACCGCCTGAGGCACAGAAAGTTCCATAAAAGAAGAGCCTCCCCTTTTTTCAACTGCTTCACTTCGAGCAGCAAAAACAGGATCATTGGGAACCGCAAAGGGAAGCTTTACAATAACAACTTGACTTAAACTTTCTCCAGGAATATCTACTCCTTCCCAAAAACTGTCAGTGGCAAACAAAACACTTGTTCGGTCTTGCTTAAACAATTCCATAAGACGGAAGCGATCATCGTCACCCTGTTTAATGAGGGTAAACTCTGTATCTCGAAGGCGCAGTCTTGTTGCATCATAGGTTTTTCTGAGACTGTCGTAAGAAGTAAAAAGCACTAAGGTTCTTCCGCCTGATGCAAGAATCAAATTAGACACCGTTTCTTCAATATAGTTTTGAAAGGCATAACTTTGATCTGGAAAGGGTGCATCGTTGGGAACAGCAAAAAGAACATTTGTCTTGTAGGGAAAAGGCGATTCAAACTGCGAAACCGAAAGCCTCTGTTCATCAACAAAAGAAGCACCGGTACGTCGCATCCAGTAAGAAAAGTTTTTTCCTGTTTTAAGCGTGGCACTAGTACAGACAACAGTATGCATGGGTTCAAATACGCCTGAGTTCATAAGGGGTGCAATATCAAGGGGTGTTTGAAAAAACTGAACATACGTAAGAGCTTCTTCCCCTGCTGTGCGGGCCCCTAAAACTTGCTTTTGCATCCAAAAGACTTTATCTTCCCGTTCATGCCATTCAGGAAAATTTTTACACAAAACAATAATGTCTTCGAGTCTACGCAAAACGGTTTTTGCTTCCCAGACACAGGGTACATCTGAGTCGTCTTCAGCAATTCCTTCCATTACTTCCCGCACTAAAGCTGCAAAAAGAGCAAGTGCTTGTTGCAAACGAGACAGAGCTGCAAACATGCGGTCAAAACGAGAAGCACTTCCTTCGTCAATTTTTGCAGAACGGTCATCCATAAGTGCATCAAGAGCAGCATCATCGAGTGCAAGGAGGGCATCTTTTATTCCATTAACACAAGCGGTCGCTTCTGCCATACGATCTTCTACAGATGAAAGAGCAGAAACTTGCACAAAGAATCCTGAAATGGAAGAATGTCTTTGACGGAACAAAAGGTTTACTTGTTTTATGATTTTAAAACGATTTAATCCCTCGCTAAAAAAACTGGTAGCACTGTCTTCAATTCCGTGGGCTTCATCAAAAATAAGACGGCGGTAAGGAGGAAGCACAACTGCATCTTCATAACCGGCGCCGTTCATTCGACTTTCAATATCAGCAAATAAGAGGTGATGATTTACAATAACAATGTTAGCATCCATTGCTTCCTTTCGTACCCTCATAACAAAGCAGGTCTCGTGGTAAGGACAACGGGCTCCCATGCAGGCATCACTTTCTGAATTAACTCTTCCCCACAAACTTTCTGGTGGCATAAAGGACAAATCTGAACGACTACCCGTAGGACTTGTCTTAACCCAATCAGAAATGCGGTCAAAGGTTTCTGTCTCTTCGCTAAAAAGGTCGCGCTCAGCAGCAGCGTCTGCAAGTCGGCGGCGGCACACATAGTTTTGTCTTCCTTTCAAAAGTACAGCCTTAATGTCATGTTCCAAACCTAAAAGAGAAATTGTGGCAGGAACATCTTTTTCCATAAGTTGCTGCTGTAAGTTTATAGTTCCTGTTGAAATAACAACGCGCTCTTTGTTGTATTTTGCCCACAGCATTGCAGGCACTAAGTAAGCATAACTTTTTCCGACACCTGTTCCAGCTTCAAAAACTGCCACTTGATCTTTATTAAAGGCTTCACAAATAGCTTTTACTAAAGCCAACTGACTGGGTCGCTCTTCGTATAAGGGATTTTTTTTACTAAGAGGACCTCCCGCAGACAAATACGATGCCGTTTGGTCAGCATCTAAATACACCGTAACTTTTGGCTTGACCGGCTCAACAACCACATACACATTACTTGCATCATTATTGATAATGTAAAAACCGACTGCACTGTCAGAAGCATGGACAGCAATAGACATGTCTGCATCACTGGGTTCAAGATATCCTGAAGGATGATTATGAATAAGAACATTTCCTGCACGAGCAACACTTTGGTTTATAACCACTTCATCAATCTGCCCCCGAGAACCAAGGGTTACCGACACTACTATTCCGTTCTCATCGATATTTCCAGCCCAAAACACTTCATTTCCACCGGCTTCGGCAATATCACGGCGTAGAGAGGCTATTACTTCTTCAGAAAAACGTTCTTTTGTGTTCAAATTTCCACCCGAAGGCATTGTAGCGCAGTTTTAGCTGTCATTCAATCTATAAATTTCAAAAATTCGTGGAAAAACACTTAACAATTCTTTCTATTTGGTTTATACTGTGTACGCTGCCTTTTTGGGCAGACTATTATCATGTGTGGCTGTTAAGGAGTTTTTGTATGGCAAACACAAATAAAATTACCATTATTGGTGCCGGACAGGTCGGTTCTACAGTAGCTTTTGCGCTCACTTTGAAAGAGCTTGCTTCGGAGATTGTTCTGATTGATATAGCAAAAGACCGCGCTATGGGTGAAGCAATGGATATCAGACAGGGCACCCCCTTTATCGGTCCCGTGTATGTTCATGACGGAGATTATGCAGACGCAAAAGATTCTGACATTGTTATTCTTACAAGTGGTGTTGCACGCAAACCAGGACAGAGCCGTCTTGATCTTGCACAGACAAATGTAAACATCACTAAGAGTATTATTCCTGAAATTACAAAAGTTGCACCCGATGCTCTCTATGTCATTGTTGCAAACCCTGTAGACATTCTGACTTACCAGTTTGTTAAAACAAGTGGAATTCCTGCAAACCGCATTTTCGGTACAGGAACTATGCTTGATACCGCACGTTTCCGCGCTCGTATTGCAGAAACTTATAAAATTGCTCAGGAAAATGTACATGGCTATGTATTTGGTGAACACGGAGATTCTTCTTTTGTTCCTTGGTCACTGGCAAACATTGGTTCTATTCCTGTTGACAAGTATGCAGCATCTTACGAAGGCGGAAAACTTCCTACATTCGACAAAAACGATGTTGAAGACTACATTCGCAAATCGGGCGGAATTATTATTGCCGCAAAGAAATGCACTAACTATGCAATTGGTGTAACAACCGCATATTTGTGTGAGGCTTTAACCTATGACACAGACAGTGTTCTTACTATCAGCACCATGATGAACGGTGAATACGGTATCAACGATGTATGTCTGTCTATTCCTGCAGTTGTTGGTCGCAACGGCATTACCAGCCGCCTTATTGCACCACTTACCGATGACGAAATTGCTTCACTCAAGCACAGTGCAGACTGTCTCAAAGACGTCATCAATCAGTTGGACTTCAACTAATTCAAAATACGCAGGTTAAGCATTATGGAAGAATATAGAATTGAACACGATTCAATGGGTGAAGTAAAAGTTCCCGCAGACAAACTGTGGGGAGCTCAGACTGAACGTAGCCACGAGAATTTCCGCATTGGTGTGGGAATTGAAACCATGCCCCGTGAAATAACAAAGGCATTTGGTTACCTCAAAAAGGCAGCTGCTCTTGCTAACAGCGAACTCAAGCCTCAGAAAATGACTGCAGAAAAAGTAAAGGCAATCAGTCAGGCTTGTGATGAAGTTATTAGTGGCAGTCTTAACGACAACTTTCCCTTAGTGGTATGGCAGACCGGTAGCGGTACTCAGAGCAACATGAACGCTAATGAAGTTATTGCTAACCGTGCAAATGCCATTGCAGGACAGAAGCTGTGCCACCCCAACGATGACATCAACATGAGTCAGTCTTCAAACGACACATTTCCAACCGCTATGCATATTGCAGCAGTTGTTGAAGTAGAAGACAAACTCTTCCCTGCAATTGACCTGCTTGTTAACACCTTTAAGCGTCTTGAAAAAGAAAACGAAGGTATTGTAAAAAGCGGACGCACTCACT
>DMQP01000128.1 GCA_003455655.1 Treponema sp.
TCACACAGTGGGGCGTTTCTTTTTTTTAGAAGTTACTCCCCACTGATTAGCTTTGCTTATTAAACTAATTTAGACTAACACTAAGCTATGACACCGTTACCATGGCGCATGAGCTTATGCAAGCAAGGCGTTGAGGGCTTTTACGAATGCTGCTGGATCTGTTAGTTCTGCACCGTCTACCAACAGAGCTTGATCAAGCAAGACTTCGCTTACCTTTGCAACATAGTCTTCTGTTACATCGCCTTCGAGTTTCTTTACTAAAGGATGGTCTCCATTTATTTCAAGAATAGGTTTAACCAAAGAAGCATTGCCTTGTCCCATTGCACGCATCATCCGTTCCATCTGAATAGAAGGATCGTTTTCGTCAATGACTACACAGCAAGGACTGTCAGAAAGACGCTTTGAAAGCACAACATCTTTAACACGTTCGCCCAAAGCTTTTTTAATTTTTTCCTGAACAGGTTTGAATGCCTTTTCTTTTTCTTTTGCTTCTTCTTTATCTACACCTAACTCTTCGTCGCTTCCAGAACGGTTTACAGCTTTAAGATCAAAGTCTTTGTATTTTCCGTAAGCAGGAATAACAATGTCGTCAATGTCATCTGCAAGAATAAGAACTTCAAGACCCTTCTTCTTGTATGCTTCAAGCAGTGGTGACTCTCGCAAATTCTTTTCGTCGTTTCCCGTAATGTAGTAGATTGCTTTTTGATCATCCTTCATGCGGTCAACATAATCTGCAAGACTGGTCCATTTGCCGTCTCCGTTACCACTTTCGTCTGTGCTCTTAAATCTGATGATTGAGGCAATTTCGTCACGGTTAGCAAAGTCTGAATACAAACCTTCTTTTAACGGTCTGTTGTAGTTTTTAACAAAAGTATTCCACTGTTCAATTTTTGCTTTTTCTTCGTCAGTGGGTTTTTCTGCCTTGCGAGCTTTGTCTGCTTCTTCTCCTAACTTTTTAAACTCAGACAAAAGTTTTTTAACAGACTGTGTTTTTATGGTTTCAAGAATGCGGTTCTGCTGTAAAATTTCGCGGCTTACATTGAGCGGTAAATCTTCACTGTCAATAATTCCGCGTACAAAGCGTAAGTAAGAGGGCAAAAGTTCACGGTCGTCGTCAGTAATGAACACACGCTTAACATAGAGTTTTACACCACTTTTGTAGTCTGCGTTGTACATATCAAAGGGTGCTGTCTGGGGAACATAAAAGAGTGTTGTGTATTCTTGAGTTCCTTCTGCATGGGTATGAACATACATGAGTGGATCTGTTCCGTCGTGGCTAATAACTTTGTAGAATTCGTTGTAGTCTTCTTTTTTGAGTTCGCTCTTTGACTTTTTCCACAAAGCACTTGCGCTGTTAACTTGCTCAACTTTGTTTTCGCTTCCTTCAGGCTTTCCGTCTTTGTCGTATTTGTTTTGTGTGTAGTGCAAGTAAATAGGGAAGGCAATATGGTTTGAATATTTTTTTATAAGTTCGTCAATCTTCCAACGGCTTGCATAATCTTTACTGTCGTCATTTAAATGAATTTCGATTGCAGAACCAACAGTGTCGTCTTTGTCAAAGCCATATTTTTTTGCTGCTTCACTTGTAGTATCTAACTGATCTATGTCATAAGCGTTTGTTCCATCGCTTGACCAGTGCCAGACTTTTCCGTCTCCGCCCGCTTTTCGTGTGTAAACATCAATTTTACTTGCAGCCATGAAGGCACTGTAAAAACCAACACCAAACTGACCAATTAAATCAGAGTTGTTGTTTCCGCTTGCAGAAAGTTGTTCAATAAAAGCCTTTGTTCCACTGCGAGCAATAGTTCCTAAGTTGTCGTTAAGGTCTTTTTCGTCCATACCGATTCCGCAATCTTGAACCGTAAGAATGTTCTTTGACTCGTCAAATGTAATGTCGATGCGTGGGCTAAAGGACAGGCTCTTGTATGCGTCGTTGCTTACAGTCAGATACTTGAGTTTATCGAGAGCATCAGATGCGTTAGAAACAATTTCGCGCAAGAAGATGTCTTTGTTGGAATACATTGAATGAATGATCAGTTTTAAAAGCTGATTTACTTCTGTTTGGAACTGATGGGTTGCCATACTATACCTTCTTTATCTATTTTATGTACTTCAAATATAAGAAAAAAAAATCAAATCGGCAAGATTATATAGAATTTTTGTGCGCAGCGTGTTATACTGAATATATGAGTAGAGACAGACATTCACGAAGACATGGAAATTCTGCATCTCATCAGAATCAGAATTCTCATCAAAATCAAAAAAATCGTCCTCCCCGTCACGAACAGAATACACTGTTACCACATAAATCTTTGTTCCGCCCGTCAAAGTCGGTTATGGTAAGCGCAGAACAAATTCAGGAAGAAAACGATGCAATCCGCGTGTTTAAAGATCAGAACAAACCTGTGTGTCCGCATTGCAAACAGCCTGTTGATGATTTAACTTCTGCTATTCCAGACAAAGCAAGTGGAGAACCCATGCACTTTGACTGTGCACTAGAAATTTTGTCTCAAAGCGAAAGTCTTACCGGTTCAGATAAAATTGTGTACATTGGACAGGGCCGTTTTGGAGTAGTAGCTTTTGAACGCGACCAAAAACACTTTACTATAAAAAAAGTAATTGACTGGGAGTCAAAAGAAGCACACGCTCCTTGGCGCAACACCCTCTGTGATTTGTACAGTCAAACAAAGTAATTTCTAAGTGTACTTGAAATAAACAGAAAAATTGTATATAGTGTGTGCAATGCCGAGCTGGTGGAATTGGTAGACACAAGG
>DMQP01000220.1 GCA_003455655.1 Treponema sp.
AAATTTTTTAATTGCCACTGAACAAAAAAAACAGTATATTACAGACAGTAACCATTTTAAGGGGGAAGCTATGGCACTTGCAATTACCGAACAAAACTTCAAAACAGAAGTATTAGAAAGTTCAATTCCAGTACTGGTTGACTTTTGGGCAAGCTGGTGTGGCCCTTGTCAAATGATGGGGCCGGTTGTTGATCAGCTTAGTAATGAACTCGAAGGAAAAGTCAAAGTTTGCAAAGTTAATGTCGATGAAAACCCCAATCTTGCACAAAAGTACGATGTTATGAGCATTCCGAATTTTATTCTGTTTAAGAACGGCGCAGTTGCTGGTCAACAGATTGGTGGAGTTCCCAAAGAGACGCTTTTAAACTTGGTAAACGCATAAGGTATGGCAGAGAGACAACTGTGCTTTAAGTGTTTGCGACCCAAGCGCTTCTGTTACTGCCAATACACAAAGCCTATTGAAAGTGGCATTACATTTATATTTCTTACTCACCCCAAAGAAGTAAAACGGCAAAAAACAGGTACAGGTCGTCTTGCCCACTTGTGTCTTCCTAACAGTAGAATCATCATGGGTATAGACTTTACGCAAAACGAAGAACTTAACCAACTGCTTGCTGATGAACGCTATTTGCCACTTTTAATGTATCCTTCGCCAGAAGCAGTAACTGCAGACAGTCCACTCTTACGGGAAAAACTATACGACCATGTTCCCCAGGGAATGGAACATAAAATTCCGCTGGTGCTTATTATAGATTCTACTTGGTTCTGTTCAAAAAAAATGCTCAAACTAAGCAAAAATTTATTTGACCTTACCAAACTGTCATTCAAAGGTTTGTACAAAAGTATTTTTACGTTTAAGACCGAACCTGCAGAACATTACATTTCAACGATTGAGTCTTGTTACTACTTTATAAAAGAAATGCAGTCTGCAGGCCTTACCAGCAAAGATGTTAATCCAGAACCTCTTATGGATGTGTTCAAGAAAATGATTCAATTTCAACTGGAAAAAGAAAACGAACGAATTACCCTTGGTCTTCCTAGTACACATCCTAAAGATTACAAATACACAAAGCTCAAAGAAATTCCAACCTTTAATTAACACTATTTGCCTTGCCCGGAGTAAAACCAGAAGATTGTGTTACCGCCCAGTCTGAACTTTTTGAACAAAGATTTTGCGCCGTAAGTAAATGAACTTTTTTTCGAGAAAGCGATTTTGTATAAGCTGTTTTTAGTTCGCTTATGTCGGCTGCACAGTCAAGACAGCAACAGTTTTCACCGTCTGCATTTTTCCACACTCCAGAAGCTGCAATTTCTTGAGCAAGACTGTCGTAATAAGTAGACCACTGACCTTCTTTTCCTTTTGTTTTATACACAAGCGCATCGACTATACTGCCACCGTCATTGGTGTTACGAAGAAGAACAATGTCTGTAGCTCCTAAGGTTTTGTCTGTAGACAACGCCCACAAGTCTCTTGCTGAACTAAGACATTCTTTGGGATTGATTGTACACAAAGAAAGATTTGAACCTTGTTCATCGACAAGACCTGCTTTAACTTCACCAGAGTCGTCAGTCAGTGTTTGTAAATGAAGCACAATGTATTCTCCTGCTTTTACTTCTACACTGGGGAAAACATATTTTTTCTTTCCTGCTTTGTAGGCATTGTCAAATTCTATTCCACTTAGATTGCCTTCTGTCAAACAGAGAATTTCAACATATTCACTTTGGTCATTTGAATTGCGCCAGAGATTGCGTACTTCGGTAATAGCAAGAGAAGGAACTCTGTCGTTATAGCCGTTAAGGGGAAGACTAAAGGTGAGCGTGTTACCGTGACGGTCTGCAATTTCTCCTGCAAGAACAAAGTGTTTTCCTACCGAAAGACTTTCTGCTGTTTTTAGAACAAGAACTTCGTTGTCCTTTTGTTCAACCGTAACAGCTATTTCTCTTCCATCGCTTTCACACAAAGACAAAAACTGAGCATCGACAGCTTTACTAAAAGTTAAGTGAACATGCTCTGCATCAGCAAGAGAACAAGATGTAAGCGTAGGAACCGTAAAATCTCCGCTTAAAAGAGACAGTCCTTCACTGCTTGAGCGACAAGAGAGAGGACAGACAGCAAGTAAAACAGAAAAGACAAGTGCACAGGAAGTTAGGCTTACCTGTACGGCTTTTTTTGCAATTGAGTTCATCAATACCTCCATAAAAGATATTGCACTCACAAAGCAAAAATTGCGCGTAAACAGAAAAAAAAGTTTGTTTTTTTTACTTAATTACAGACGAACTGTTTCTACCATGTAGCGAATAGAAGTTCCGGTTGAATCAACCAGTGTTTTTTCAACTACAAAGACAAGGCTCTTTCCGCTTGCATCGGTAAAGATTCTGCTTATTTTGTAATTAGAAATTCCCTTACGCTTAATGTCTGGAGTTCCAACTTTGTGCTGGCTTATAACTCTTCCGTTTTGATCGCGGCGTTCAACATTGATGTAGAAAGACGAACGAACATCAAGACCTGAACCATAGAAAGTAGGAACCAGTGTTATGTAGTAATACACAGAGCTTGTAGGTGTAGAAGCTTCAAAATCTTTGAAAACAATTTGGTCTGTTCCCTTTTTGCTTTCGCTGTCACAAATGTACAGAAGGGTTGCAGCAGAAGCAGGCTTTGCCTTATATTTTGCTGTTTTCCACTGGCAGTTTTTTACCAAAGTTTCGTAAGCAGTTTTTCCACTCTGCTTTTCGGTTGCAGAACTAGGATTTGTTTTATACACTTCGTTGGGAACATAATCATTCTTTACAACATCAACGGTGTATATTTCGGCCCAAGCCTGAAAGTTTCCGTCAGTTTTTCCATACTGGCCAAAAAGATAGGTAAGACCATCCTCAGAAAAACCAATATCATCAAACACGGCTGCATCACCGGCAAATACAACATTTGCAGTTGCACACATCAAGAGAATAGCAAGACAAGCACCGAATCGTTTCATAATTCCTCCCGAAACTAGAACTCATGTCTATTATCGACCTAAGAGCGCTATTCCTTTAACATTTTAACTACAGGTATCCTGATTACTACTATACAAAAGGTTAGAAAGGCGTTATGCTAGGCACATGACCTTAAAAAACAGAAACCGCATTTTTTTTATAGCATCACTGCTTATGTCTTTACTGGCGCTTTCCTATGCGGCACTTATTGTCTATGCAGCTTTACGAGGAGCCATTATACCTCCTGACAAACCTGTTCGTTTTATTCCCTTCGAATCTGATTTCTTCCTATTGAGATATGAATTTTGGGCTTGCATTGCAGCGGTTTTTGTTCAGATTTTATATGTTCCCTTTATTGCACTTATTGTAAGCCGTGGTTTTGCTAACACTCAGTCTTTGGAACTTATTTATTTTGGCGGATTTTTGCTCGCCTGTATGGCTGAAGGTGTTAGACTTTTTATGCCCCTTTTTGGTTTATGGCAAAGTTATTCTATGATGCTGATTATAACAGGACGCACCGTTATTACAGGACGAATTCTGTCTTTTTTAAGTCTTTTGTTTGCAGCTCTTTTTAACGAAACAGACCAGCGTCAAAATGTTGAACGCAACTTTATGGTTATGCTCATTATTGCTTTGCTTGCAGGAATTCTTATGCCACTTGATACCACACAGACAACTTCTGCCTGCACTGTCTTGTGGGGATACCGTCCTCTCTTTTTTACTATGAGAGTTTGTCTTTTTGTTCTTACCGAATTAACATTTATTATAGCAATTGTATGGAAAGGAAACAGAGAACACATAAAAACAGCTATTGCATACCCGCTTTTAATGGCAGGATACACGCTTTTGTGTTACGCAGATAATTATTTGTTTACAGGTTTAGGAAGCATTTTACTTACTATAGGAACAGGAATGTACCTTACTACCCTGCACAAAATTTACATGTGGCGGTAGGTGGAAGCTAATCTCCTTTTTTCGA
>DMQP01000230.1 GCA_003455655.1 Treponema sp.
CCTTTTTTCGATATTCTCTTAACCAACTTACAGATGCAATAATAGCTGAGCAAGACCGCCCAAAAGTACGGGAATAAGAATGTTGTCAAAGTCTTTAAGAGGCAGCATTTCTATAAGCATTCCGCAAGAAGCAATACACAGTGCTACAAAAGAACTTTTTGTTACTAAAAAACACGAAAGAAAAATTGCGGTAAAACAAGTAAGACTTCCTGCAACGGTTTTTCCCTTCGTAAGAGGAATCGTTACCCGACCAATCAAACGCCCAGCAACAGAAGCAAGTCCGTCTCCAAAAGAAAGTGCATAAATGCCCACTGTAGCAGGCATTTGTTTCCACAGTAAGGCAGCACCCATAATTCCTAAAACAAGAGTAACAGGTCCAAGCACAAATTTATTTTCATCTCGTTTACGGGCAGCGGCAGCGGTAATAGCAGACACAAGAGGAATGTTTATACCACGAAGGCGTAAGAGTTCAGACACAATGTAAAGAGCAAGAACGAGAGCAAGAGCAATTAAAACAGGAATGCGTGCAAGCGTTAAAAAAAAGGGAACCAGTGCAGAACATAAGTGAATTGTTTTGCGGAACAATTCCTTTCGAATTACAATCCAATACTGTTGCCGGGCAATTCCTTCTCGCGCAGGAAGAACCTGTTTTTTCCACCGCTTACTCAATTCCCTTTTCTCCGGTCAAGAGTCGTGGTATATCAGTGTAAATCTCTGGACTATATGTAGAAAGAGGATGTGTTATATACTTAAAGTTTTGTTCAGCAAGGTTAGAACCTTCAAGACGAACCATTGTTTCTTGGTTACGAGTAAGTGCATCCCAAGCACGCATACTTTCTTGCAAGTTAACCATTGCACGAGCGTTAAGACTGCTACTTCCCGTTGCGGCGGCAAGGCGTGAAAGAATAACACCTAAATTGTTTGCAGCCTTCATGTATGTTTCAACTAAATCTGCCTGGTCGTCACGAACTTGTGGCAAAAGCACACCGTGTATTTCTCTTTCTTGATCGAGTATATTCAAAAGATGTTCGTAATATCCCTGAGCTGCATAATTGTCGCCCCGCAAAGACAGTGTGTTTGCAAGAGCAAGCAGAACATGAGTATTTTCACTTTCTGTTTCTGAAGCGCGAATGAATGAACCTAAAGCACTTTCGTAATTTTGTTTTGTATACTGAATGTAACCAATGCGGTATCGTACCGAAGCGGTGTCGTTTTTGCAGTTAACCGCATTGATGTAGTTAGCAAGTGCACTGTCCATTTGTCCTGAAATAAAGTAATCAAGATCTGCAAGGTCTGCATAAAGGCGGCCCACATTTTCGTCACTGTCAAAACCGCTCGCTTCCTGTTCATGTTCAAAAAGAGCAATTCCCTGATTGTACTGTTCTTCTGCTAAAATATATTCTTGTTCACTGCAGTATTGTTCACCCAAGAGGCGGTATGCGTTTATAAAGCGGTATGTATCTTTTTTGTTGCGTCTGTTCTGAGCATTGAATGCAGAAAGAGCACTTTGTAAATACGAATGAACACCAGAGGCAGAACGAGCTTCTACAAAGTAGCGGCCCATGTTGTACAAAGCTACAGGGTTAGAAGCATCTGCTTTAACAGCACGTTCAAGAAGATCACGTACATCTTCAATCGAAAAGCGCAAACTTTCTTCTGACGGTTTAAGCTGACCATAGCGCTTGTCTAAAAGGTAACCGCTTAATTCGGTTAAGTCTTGTGCACCCAGTCCTTTTTTCTTTAACGGATAGAAATACTCTTTGTAAGCAAGAACCTGACGCAAATTGTCGGTACGAATGTAATAGCGCATTTCTCGGGCAAGGTAGGTGTTCATGTCTGCCTTCTTGCCATAAGAGTCAAGCAAACTGTCGTATATTTCTTTTGCGTCTGCGTATTTTGAAGGGTCGGTGTCGTCTGCCCAACTTAAATAAGTGTCACCCAATGCAAGTAAGGCGTCAGGATCGTTTACATGATAGTCTAAAACTTCTCGCCGCAAAATACGAACTGCCTCTTCGTAGTTGTACAATTCGTTTGCTTCCATGTCTGCCCAGTCAAGACCAGCTTCTTTGTCGTGATTGTAGCGTTGCAAAATAGAACGATATTTTTTTGCAGCACGGTCATACTGTTTGTGGTCACGGTATCCTTCTGCATAAGTGAAGAACCATTTTTTTACAGGTTTATAACCCACCGCTTGATTGAACAAATCTTCAGACTGAACATATTGATTTTGCTGCAAGTTAGCATAGCCCTGTTTGTAAAGGCTATTTGCTTTTAACGGAGTAACAATGAACTTCCATGAAAGCATGAACAAAAGAGCAACAACAAGGGCTGCTCCTGTTCCCACAATTGCAACAGGAAGAATTCTGTTTTTAAGTTGATATTCAAATGATTTTTTATAAGCTTCGTATTCTTCTGCACTACGTTTTTCAAAATCGCGAGGAACATCAAGCGAAATGTCCAGCATCTTTTCAAGTTCAGATGCAACCTGACGAACGGGTGCTTTGCGTAAAACTTTTTCAAGAACAGCAAATACTGCGTCATCGGTAAACTCGTTCTTAACAACTAAGTCTTCAATGGCAATGCGCACATTAAGCGGATAGTCTGCAAGATTCTGCTGGAACTTTTTATATTCTGCATCAGTGAAAGTGTTTTTGGGTTTATCGGGGCCTTCCATTGCGCCACTAAAATCAGCGACAGCAACATCGGGTTTAGCTTTATTTAAATCGGCAGTACCAACAGTGTCAGAAAATCCGGGAATAGAAAATGCATCGTCATCACCACCGACATTACCCAGTTCAAAGTCTGTACTCGATTCGTCAGGAGTAAAATCAACGCCTTCCATTCCAGAAGTGTCAAAGGTTTCTATGGGAGCACTGTCTTCAACCGATTCTGTTGCATCAGGAACACTAGAGCCAGCATCAAGTCCAAAGTCTCCACCAAAGGCATCGTTACCAAAAGCGTCTGAACCACCTGTGTCCATATCAGGAAGAGCAAAATCGCCTGATGTGTCACTAGCGGCACTGTCAGACCCCATGTCAAAGCCGTCCATGCTAAAGGGATCTGCTTCCCCTGCACTACTTGACGCATCAACAGAGTCTCCTAAGTTTGTATCAGAACTGCCGGAACCTTCGTCAAAATCAGGAAGGGCAAAATCATCGCCCGAAGAACTTGCACTTTCGCCACCCATTCCCATTGCATCGTCAATTGCTTCGGGCATGGTAAAGTTGTCTGGATTACTAAAGGCATCGCCAAAGTTAGTGTCTGAACTACCCTCACTTTCATCAAAATCGGGAAGAACAAAATCATCATCGCTACTAATTTTAGGGCGGCTTACTTCTGGCGTAGAAGATGCGGTTGCGTCATCAACTGCATCTGGCATAGTAAAGTTGTCGGGGTTAGTAAAGTCTCCTGTATCTTCGGGGGGCTTGTATTCTTCAACACGTCCAAAGCCAAAGTCTATGGGTTCACTTGTTTGCTCAGAACTACTGTCACCAGCTTCAGGTGATGAAAGCGGAACTGAAGATTCTTTGCTGGCACCTTCGTCAATTTCAGAAGGAAGTCCCTCGTTCATGTTGAGTGCATTGCCACCAAAGTCAAAATCGCCAAAATCATCACCAAAACTTTCTGTGCCTAGCTGATCACCTGAAGGAGAAGCAGTTACATCTTCTGCAGGAGCAACTTCGTCTATAGGGGCAAGGTCATCGGCAGGGAATCCACCCAAATCATCAGCTGGAAAACCACCTAAATCGTCAGCAG
>DMQP01000065.1 GCA_003455655.1 Treponema sp.
AAATAAAATCAAGTAATTTTTCTGCCAAATTTCCGTTAGATACAAGACTCTTTGCAAAAGAAGAAAAACCGTCTGAAAGTTTTGTACACTGTAAAAGCATTTGACTTAACAAAGGAGCACTTTTTTCGTAAGATCCAATACAGGCGTAGTGGCTTAACACATCGCTCACTTCTGAAGATTCGTTGAGCACATTATCTCGATTGTAGGACAGCATAGCCTGACTTATAAGGTGCATGTGAGGTTCAGCAAAATGACAAGACATAAGATCAAGCAAAGCACTTACTTTTACCAAATGAAATGAATTTTCTTGCACATAAGCAGACCAAACAAAAGGCTTACCAGTTAAACAAGCACGAGAAAAAGAATCTTCTCCACGAACAAACAAAAAATCGCACAGACAAAGCAAAGCATCCCACTCTTTTTGAGAAAGTGGCTCTAAATTGCTTATGTCAAAAGAAATGTCACTATGGGAACAAGCTGCACTAAATTGCGGACTTGCACAAAAGACATGAATGTTCATACTTTTTGAAGCAAGGTTTAGTGCTTGAATAAGCGGAGTAAAGTCACGAGGATAAGCAAAAACTAAAACAGAAAGACTATTTTCAAAACAAGCTTGCAATTGTGCTGAAAGTTTTTTAGGAAGAACAGAAAGCGCAAATGTTCTGTCAGAACGACACTTCATAAAATTTTCATCTAAAACAAGACCACCTGTTTTTGCGGTAAAACCAGGCATGAAATTTATTTTTTTTACAGCAGCACTTCTTGTTGCAGAAGGAAGCAAATGAAATTCTTCGGCCCATGTTTCCGCAGTTAAATATTCAACATTAAGAATAAGCGTTTTTGCTTTTTGTTCATTTTTCCAGTCAGAACTTTTAAACAAAATTTCTTCAAGCCACGAGGGGCGTTCACACTGAAAGCATTGTAAAATAACTGATGCAGGAAATTCAGTAAAGTCTGCACGACAAAGCTCGCTCTTATTCCAATCAAGAACCTTTATGCCTTCAAAACATTGCACAGCTTTTGATTCATCAAGACCAGGTGCCATAAAAGCAAAAGAATGTAAATCGTTAACTACCAATCTAAGTGAAAGATTTTTATTTACTTCAAGCAAAGAGCGAGACAAACGATACACAAAACCTATATCACCGTAATTGTCTACAACATTGCACAAGAGTGTTATATCTAAGGGCTTAGACATTTTCTTCCACCATAAGTGCAGACGATTGATACTTTGGCAAAAAGCGTTTTATGCCACCGTTTTCAAAACTTACCGAAATAACATACTCGCCTTCTTCGGAAAGTCCAGCTTTAACAATCTGACCGTGACCGTAATCATCATGGTATACGCCTAAACCCACATGCCATTTTTTTGAAAGCGGATTTCCTTCTTCATCACGAGAACCTTCAGAAACACTTTCAAAAGAAGCAGGCTTTTGTCCTAACATTCGCACATTTTGTTCTCCAAGTTCATGTAAAAAAGGACTGGGAGACATGTAGTTAGTTCTTCCATAGAGTCTGCGAAGGGCACATGAAGTAAAGTACAAATCATTTTTTGCACGAGTAATGCCAACATAAAAAAGTCGCCTCTCTTCTTCCAATTCAGCACCTGTTTTATCTTCACGGGGGAAAACACCACTTTCCATTCCAGTAATAATGACACGAGGAAATTCAAGTCCTTTGGTATTGTGAAGCGTAATAAGTGTTACCGCATCTGCAATTTCATTTGCTTCGTTTTCTAGCGTTCGGTCTAGTTCAATATGATCAAGAAAGTCAAGCAGTCCTTCGTTTGTACAGGGATACAAAACTGCACTGTTTATTAATTCTTGCATATTTGCAATGCGATTCGTTCCCGTTAATTCGTCATCTGCTTTGTGCAATTCTTCCAGTTCTGATTTTTGAACAACAGCCTGAATATATGCAGAAAGTTTTTCTTCTGAATTATTTTTGTCGGCAAAAAAAGAATTTAATTCGTCGGCAATAGCACAGAAACTTTGTATTCCCTCAGATGCTTTTTTTGAAAGCTTAAAAGAACGAGCTGTTTCTAAAATAGAAGAGCCAGCACTTGCTGAAACGATTTTATCTTGAGAAGTTGCACCAATACCGCGAGCAGGTTTGTTAACAATTCTACGAAAGGCAATTTGATCTCGGGGGTTTGCAAGAAAAGCAAGCCATGCAAGAACATCTTTTATTTCTTCGCGTTCGTAAAACTTAAGAGAACCCACAACCTTATAAGGAATTTTTCTGTGGAGAAATTCTGTTTCAAAAGTAAGCGACTGTGCATTCGTCCGATACAAAATAGCCCAGTCTCCATAGGGAACTTTTTTTTCGTGTAACTGTTCAATTAAATCTGCACAAAAAGAAGCTTCGTCATCTTGATTGGGCAAAAAAACAAGAGTCGGCTTTTTTCCTTCACCGTGAGCGGCAACAAGTGTTTTTCCCAAACGGTCTTTATTATGCGACACAACTGCATCTGCACAAGCAAGGATCTGAGTTGAAGAACGATAATTTGTTTCAAGGCGAATTAGTTTTGTTTCTGGAAACTGATGCTGAAACTGAAGTATATTCTGAACTTCTGCGCCACGAAATTTATAAATACTCTGATCGTCATCACCTACAACGCAGACACGACAGGAAGCATGTTCTTCTACTCCAGCCAACTGTTGTAAAAGTAAAAACTGAGCGACATTCGAATCTTGATATTCGTCAACCATAATGACTCGATA
>DMQP01000147.1 GCA_003455655.1 Treponema sp.
TTCAAGTTCTTCTGGTTACGGTGGATTTGGTGGATTTGGTGGCTTTGGAGGCGGACACACAGGAACTCAAAGTTCTGGTAGCGTCGGTGGAAGTGTAACAAACTCGGGTTCTAGTAGTAGTTCTGGAAGCACAAGCTCTTCTAGCAGTAGCAACACAAGTACAACGCTTTACTCTGGCAACATGGACTTAGGCAACTGGCTCTACTTTACCATTGATGCTTCTCACTTTACTTTTGCACAGCAGGGTTCAGTGCTTACCATTCAGACAACTGCTTCTCCATCACTTAGAAATGCAAGCTACTACAATTTGCGTTTGTGCAGTAACAACAACTGGCAGCCTTTAACACAAGGAACAGTAACAGGCTCAAACCGTAACGGAGATACACTGGTTCCCACCAGTCCCTACTCAACCATAAATTACACACTCACACAAGCAGATGCACAGGCTCTTAAACAAAATGGACTTATTATTCAAGGCTATGGTCTTGCCATTTCAAGAGTTACTCTCAACGGAAGTTCAAGCGTAACAAACACTGGCACTTACACTCCCACAAGCACAGGAGTAAGAACAAGTGTTCCCCCAGTAACAGCACATGGAGCTTTGTCTGTTAAGGGTTCAAATTTAGTTGATCAGAGTGGACGCAAAGTTCAGTTGTACGGAATGTCAACACATGGGCTTTCTTGGTACGGAGATTATGTAAACTACAATGCCTTTAAAACACTGCGGGATGACTGGAACACTAACTGTGTGCGTCTTGCTCTCTACCCCCGCGACTACAACGGTTACCTTACGGGAGGAAACAAGCAGCAACTTTTGCAGTACATCTACAATGGAATTGATTATGCAACTCAATTAGGCATGTATGTTATTGTTGACTGGCATGTCTTAAACTACAATCCTAACGAAACAAAACAAGAAGCTATTGACTTCTTTACACAAGTTGCATCTCGTTACCGCAATTACAACAACATTCTCTACGAGATTTGTAATGAACCAACCAACAGCGATTGGAACACACAAATAAAACCCTATGCAGAATCAGTTATTCCTGCAATTAGAGCACAGTCTCCCAACGCTATTATTATTGTGGGAACAAACACATGGTCTCAGGATGTAGAAGCAGCACTTTCAAATCCTCTTACCTACAAAAACATTATGTATTCTTTCCACTTCTACGCAAACACTCACACACAAACAATGCGCACTCGTTTGGAAAGTGTACTTCGCTCAGGGCTGCCGGTATTTGTTACAGAATTTGGAACATGCGATGCTTCTGGTAACGGAGCTTTTAACTCTTGGGAAAGTCAGCAGTGGTTTGCTCTCTTAGACAGATACAATGTTAGCTACATAAACTGGAGCTTGTGTAATAAAGCAGAAACAGCAAGTGCTATTGTATCTTGGTCACAAAACAAGTACGCTTGGTCAGACTCAGAACTTACTGATTCTGGTCGCTTGGTTAAAGCTCAATTCTTAACTCGTAACCGCTAACAAAAAGAGCAAAAAAAAAGAGTCGCTCCAAAGCGACTCTTTTTTTTGTTTAACAAACAATTACTTAGACTGAGCAACACCGTAACGCTTGTTAAAGCGATCGATACGACCAGCGGTGTCAACCAGCTTCTGCTTACCAGTGTAGAAGGGGTGGCATGCAGAACAAATTTCAACGTGAATGTTTTCAACAGTTGAACGGGTTTCGATGACATTACCACATACACAGGTAATTTTTGTTACTTTGTACTCGGGGTGGATTCCCTTTTTCATATAGATACTCCTTTTCTTGCCCGGCGGTAAAGAACAACCAGTCAGCTCAAGCACCTCACTTTCGCGGAACATAAAAGAAAATGTTCCAGTGCTTCATTCTCCCACTGTTATCGCCCAAGTTACTGCCACAAGATGTGTTTCAGTTGCAAAAGTATAACAAAATGAGCGGCAGTTAGTCAAGATAGTCCAAAATTCCATCCATGGAATTTTGGACTATCTTACTGAGCGGCACTACCGGGATTCATGCTGGCAAAGAAAGCGACATTGTCTTTTGTCTTGCGCATTTTATCCATAATAAGTTCAAGCATTCCCACATCGTCCATGTCACTGGTAGCTTTACGCAAAAGCCAAATCTTCTGAAGTTCATCTTCGGTAAGCAAAAGTTCTTCTTTGCGTGTTCCAGATTTTTTGATATTGATTGCGGGGAAAAGACGGCGTTCTGCAAGTTTGCGATCAAGGTCAATTTCGCTATTACCGGTACCTTTAAACTCTTCAAAGATAACTTCATCCATACGGCTTCCGGTTTCAATAAGTGATGTAGAAATAATGGTAAGGCTTCCACCCTCTTCTACATTACGAGCGGCACCAAAAAAGCGCTTGGGCTTATGTAAGGCATTAGAGTCTACACCACCCGAAAGAACTTTTCCTGAAGTAGGAACAGTCTGGTTGTAAGCACGAGCAAGACGGGTAATCGAGTCAAGGAAGATAACAACATCTTTTTTGTGTTCAACAAGACGCTTTGCCTTTTCAAGAACCATTTCTGCAACCTGCACGTGTCTAATGGCAGGTTCATCAAAAGTAGAAGAAATAACTTCTGCCTTGATGCTGCGTTCCATGTCAGTAACTTCCTCTGGACGTTCATCAATCAAAAGAACAATCAAATATACTTCTGGATTGTTTGTCGTAATTGCATTTGCAATTTTCTGCATAAGGATTGTCTTACCCGCTTTTGGAGGAGCAACAATCAAAAGACGCTGTCCCTTACCTATAGGAGCGAACAAGTCGACAATACGAGTTGAAAGTTCTGTGCTTACGGTTTCAAGGCGAAGCTTTTCGTTCGGATACAAAGGTGTAAGGTTTTCGAAGGGAACACGAGTTTGTGCAACGCGTGGTTCATCAAAGTTAACTGTTTCTATGCGCAAGAGTGCAAAGAATTTTTCACCCTCTTTAGGACTGCGAATCTGACCGTAAATAGTGTCGCCTGTCTTAAGGTTAAACAAACGAATCTGACTGGGTGAAATATAAATGTCGTCTGAACCAGGAAGATAACTGTTTTGTGGGCTTCGTAAAAATCCGTATCCATCGGGAAGAATTTCAAGAGCACCACTTGCAAAAATAATTCCACCGTGTTCAGTGTGTGCTTTAAGAATACAGAAAATTAAATCTTGTTTTTTCATAGGAGCAAGATCATCAGCGGTCATGCCATACTGTGTTGCAAGATCGCGAAGTTCATGCATACCCATTTTGGTAAGATCATTTATAAGCAGACGTGGCTTTGATTCATATTCTTCGGGATTTTCAATATGCTGTGCAGCTTCGGCAGCTTCCATGCGCGCTTGAATGTTACGCTCGTAATTACCGTTTGAACGATTGCCATAACGGTTGTTGCCATAGCGATTATTTGCTCCGTAACGGTTTGCACTACCGTAACGATTTGCTGGTTTGCCATAATGATTTGCTGCTTGTTCTTCGGAAGGTGTTTCGGGGAAAGGAGTTTGTACATCTGCTGTTTCTTCACTTGCTGTTTCTTCTGCAAGAGGCTCAGCAGTTTTGCGCACTACTCTACGGCGGCGTGGTTTTACTTCAGTTTCTGACTCACTTGTTTCTTGAGAATCAAGAGCTTCTGAATTTTCGGCAGTTTGGTCGCCTTCTGCGCCACGATGTCTTACAAATGCCATGAATTGTTCTCCATTGGAAATAAAAAGGATTGAGGAAAATAAATAGGATATTCAAACTATAACAACAATCGCTCGTTTTTGTCAAGCAATTGTTTTTACCACAAACACTAACGAGCTTCTGTCGATTTAAGCATGAGTGCACTTTTAAATTCATCAGAAGCAAGTGCAAAAATATCTCCAGAAGGTTGGCCTTCTATCATAGAAACTTGACCTACAAAATCAACATTATCTGCAATACGAAGGCGCGATGTCTTTATGTCGCCAGACACTGAACTTCCATTGCACAATTCAACTCGTTCTGTTCCCTCTATATTGCCAGTAACTTTTCCTGACACAACAACAGAAGAGGCAGACATAGTGTCAACTTCACATTCTGCAGTTTTATCTATTTCGAGCGTTCCCGTAGCTTTGATAGTTCCCTTGAATTTTCCTGTGATGATAAGATTGTCGGTAAACTCAAGTACGCCATCGAATTCTGTTTCTTGTCCAAATACGGTTACGTTTGTTGTTTCTTTAGTCATGCTTTTAGTCTACTGCTTTGTCTGTAAAATTTCAAGACGCATAAAACAAGGCTAAGAGCCAGTGTAAGAACAAGAACTGTGTATGCAAACCAGTCACCCCAGCGAGTATAGAATGTAGCCTTTGCATTTTCGGTCACGGTAAGAGGAGCAACAAGACAAGTTGCTGTAAAAGGA
>DMQP01000051.1 GCA_003455655.1 Treponema sp.
CTTAAACTGATTTAGATTAACACAAGGAGCTTAAAGTTTGATGCATGGTCCCTGCCGCATTTGCTTACTAAAAGCCCCATGACCACAAACTTACATCCTGTAACTTTGTGGTCGCAAGAATTTGGATTCTCCAAATTCTTGCCGCTCCATTAGGTAAGAGCCTTACGCGGCATCCCTGCCGCTCTACTTCTTACTAGAAGCCCCATTTTTGTAAGAGAGTGGTGGCGGCATCGGCGGCTTCCTGGTCTTGAGAACCAAAGGTTTGTTGAACTCCGTTTAGTACTGCATCAGAGGCTGCTTTTTTGATCTGAGCTTCTACTTCAACACGTTTCTTTTCCAACATACCCTGCAAGTCACTTATGCGCATATTCTGAAGGTCAATGTCACCTTCTATGCCCATAAATTCTTTTGCTTTAACAATAACTTCATTTTGCGAAGTGTTTATTTCGTCTTGAATTTTCTTCAAAGCAAAATTCTTTGCATCCATACCTATAGTCTTTACTACAGCAAGCAAAGCCTGAGAGAACTGTTCGGCAAAGTTTCCGTCTAAATTAAGGTAAGCGCCACTTGCCTCTGTGTAGCCTGCGGTAACTCCCATGTTAATTCGCGTAACCGCACCCAGAGCAGTCTGATAGTATCGGGTAATCATTTCGTTTTCAAAACCGTCACTGGTAAGGGTTACAGGATCAAGGGCAATAGAGCCTCCAGCAGAAAACTGATTATTTCCTCCGCTACCTTCCAAAGTAAGCGTTACTCGACCGTTAATTGAGGGAACACCACTTTTTTTAGCAATTGTAGTTCCGTCGATAGCAGCAACAAAGCCACTTCCTGTGTAGCGGGCATTTATTAAAGGTTCTGTCGTATTGCGGCGAGCATCAACTACTAACGACAGAGCATTTGAAACTTCCCCTACATTAAAATTAATAAGAGCTTGTGTGGGTAAGCCTCGAACATTTTGGTCGTTTGTAACCTCTGTCAAAGAGCCAGAAAATCCATCGCCACTTACAGATGCTTTTTCTACAAGGAAAGTCGGCTTGTCTGGTCTAAACCAAAAAGTAGTTCCTTCCATGCGGTTTCGGTCAACGGTCTTTTTCTTTTGCTTCTTTGGAGTTTCTTCTTGTGACTTTTGTTTTAACTCTTCAGCATAAGATATTGCTTGTTTTGCATAGGGATAATACTTTCCTAAAAGATCGTATCCGACAGAATCTAAAGCGCTGGTAAAAATTGTTGTTGCATTTTCGCCTATATTTTTTATTGAAGTAAGTTTATCTTGTGCAAACTGAATATCTGCTTGTGCCGCTTGAGTAAAGTTTTGAACTTGCCTTTGAACACCCTTAACATCACCCTGCACTTCTGTTAGCAAAGCACTTGCGGTATTTTTTATTTCACGGCTTGCGCTAATGGCATTGTTTATGCGCGTAAGATTTTCTTTTAGAATTTCAACATCAAAAGTTGAAGACACTTTGAGATTTTGTAAATCTTGAATGGTTGCAGCAAAAGAATCTACCTGTTCTTTTAGTTGATCAGGACGGTTTGCCCATTTTGTTACCAAGTCTTGACCATAAGTCATAGTCTGAGTAAAGAGAGCTGGAGTTTGCAACTGCTTTTGCACATTCTCAACAATTGCATTTATATCATCACCACCAAGAACATCGGTTACTTCTGTATACAAAGTATCAAGCGCTTGTGCACCACGATTTTTGACACTTTTCATAAAGGGTGTTTCCATAATGTCTTCACCCACAGAAGTTTCACTTCCGGGAATGTAACAGCTATAAGTTCTGTCTGTATTAAAAGCAAGTCCCGAAAGTTCTAGATTTTCTGCATCAAAGCGCCCTCTTAAAAGTTCAGTAAGATTAAAATCAATATCAACTTTCTTGACTTCAAAAAGATTTTTCATCTGACTGTTACGATTACCCACTTGAATGTGATTAATGGTAAGCGATGAACCAAAAATCTGAACATCAACACTGTCTATGTCTGTTTTAGCTTTAAAGACTTTTTCGCATGCAGTAATAATTGCCTTTTCTGCTATCTGATTTTTAAAAAGCGTTACTACAGTTGCCACCAACAAAATAAAGAGAATCGTTGCTACAAGAGGAATAAGACGAACAGTTCCTCGGTGACTGTTGATTGCTTTAACTAACGATTTACAACGGGAAAGTTCTCGGCGCGAATACAAACGCTCTGGGTCAAGCGTATATCGCTCGGGGTGTTTTTCATTTTTTCCCTGAACAAAAAGAGATTGCAAAAATGCTTTATCTTCGGGAATAGAAATTTTTTTGATGAGCATGTGTTCCAATGCCCACTGACTGTAAGAACGGCGCAAAAGTGATGGAAGTTTTTTTGCAGGCAATTCTTTTATGTCACGTTTTTTTTCTTTTGCGATTTCTTTTTCTGATGCCCCTACAATTTCGAGGGATGGACTTTCAAGCGATTCGTCTTCCATTACATTCCCTCCGTAACCGCTTCAACAATTTTTTCAATAAGCGGAATTTGTTTTAGCACTTTGACAAACTTCCATCTTCGAGCAGAAGCAGCAATGTATTTTCTCCACACAAAAATAAAGAGACGAGACACAAGCCACAAGGGAATATAAGCTGCAATGCCACAGACTAGACTTCCCAAAACAACAGTGTTGTTTATGCGAGTAAAGGCAACAAAGGGAATATCCAAAAGCGACTGAAAAACAGGAGTTAGAGACGGCTGAGTCAAAATCCAATAACCCACATCATTGAAGAGTGGATCTAAAAAGGGAGCAACAAGCGCGCCAACTAAAATAAAAAGTGCATAGGTTCCGCGCTGAATACGAAGAAACAGAATAAACACAAAGAGGATGTACCACAAGAGATTTTCTTTGGGAACAAAACCCAAAATGAATCCGCATGAGACCGCATGTGCAATCTGGGCAGGAGCAGTATTAGAACTGAGTGCCTGGAGCATCTTTACCAGATACTTTATCATACGC
>DMQP01000116.1 GCA_003455655.1 Treponema sp.
CAAGACCAGCTGCACCGTGTTCTTACTTGTACAGATTTTGTTACCATTAGTGGTTATACAACTGCACAAAAAATGAAAATGGAAAATGTTCAGTCAGGAACATGGTCAATTATTGAAACAAAGAACATTGTGTATGATGAACAAAATGTTGATGACTCTCTGTTCACCGTTGCTGCACTGGAGAAAGGTAGAATTAGATGAAACGAATACTTGTAACAACAATTGCATTGCTCAGTTCTGTTACTTGTCTTTGTGCCCAAGGGGGTGTCGATTTTTCAGGTTGTGTCGAAACAACATGGGGAATTGCTGCTCCTTGGACAGAAGAAAACAGTGCTGGCAAATTCACATTAGGAACAACTTCTTTTACTGGCACTGTTGATGCATATTACGAAAACAGTTCTGCATACGCACAAGCAGCATTATCATACGATGCAACAAGCAACAAACTTGACCTTTCGCTCAACGAAGTCTATCTCGATTACTCATCTTCATTTTGGGGAATACGTATCGGAAGACAAAAAGCTTCTTGGGGAAAAGCTGACGGAATAGACATAACAAATGTTTTGTGTCCTACCAACATGAAAAGCTTTTCAGCAATGATATCAGACAATTCTCAACTTGCAATTGATGCAATTAGATTTTCAATTTCTGGAAATCAATTTACCGCTGACGCTTACTGGATTCCTTTTTTTACTCCAGCTGCACTGCCTGTTGATGAAGGTAACACATTGCGTTCATACTTAGTTCCTGAGAAAGTTTTTATACCTGCTTTGGGTTCATCACTTTCTGTTTTTCTAAATCCATTTGAAAAACCAGAGCTTGCCATTTGGAATGGAGAATATGCATTGCGCGTATCAGGATATTTTTCTTCATTCGATGTTTCACTTTACGGATTCTACGGATGGGATGACATGCCTTTGTTAAAGTACAATTTTCAAGGAACATACCCTTTGTACACCGGAATTGAAATAAGTGGCCAGTACAAACACATGGGAATGATTGGAGCAGATGCTGCAGTTCCCATAGGAGAAACAGTTCTGCGATTAGAAACTGCTTTTTTCCCTCAGCGTCATTTCCAAAAATCAGCAGAACAAATTTTAAGCGGTTCAGAAAGTTCGCAACAAAACAATCAGTTATGTGCACTTGCAGGCATAGACTGGATGCCGAGTGGTTGGACTATTACCGCACAGTATTATTGTGATGCAGTGTTTGGTGATATTGATTCACTTGAACGAGAAGATGCGTATGAGCATGGTTCAACTATTAGCGTTTCAAAAACATTTGTAAACGAAACACTAGAAGTGAGCCTTGCAGCAAACATTGGCTTTAATGCTTTTGACTGTTTGATTTCTCCATCGATAACATACAGTCTGTCAGACCAGATTTCTTTGGGTGCCTCTGCATTTCTCTTTTTGCCTGGCCCTGAAAAAGATGGAAAATACGGAGCATACAAAGACCTTTCAAGCATTTGCATAAATGCTCAATTTAGTTTTTAATTGAAGTATGAATTATATAATTGCAAAAGGACTTTTAATTCCCTTCTTGGGAACCGCACTTGGTTCAGCTCTTGTTTTCTTTATGAAAAAGGAACTTGACCAAAGCATTCAAAAAATTCTTTCTGGTTTTGCCGCAGGTGTAATGATTGCTGCATCCATTTGGAGTCTTCTTATTCCCTCATTAGAAATGTCTTCCAACATGGATAAGCTTGCATTTGTACCTGCAGTAGTAGGCTTTTGTGTGGGAATGATTTTTCTGCTGATTCTAGATAAAACCGTTCCCCACATGCACTTGGACGAAACACAGGAAGGATTTAAAAGTAAACTGCAAAAAACAACCATGATGGTTCTTGCAGTTACCCTTCACAACATACCAGAAGGAATGGCTGTTGGAATCCTGTATGCAGGTTGGCTCTCTGGTTCTGCACAAATTACCGAAGCAGGAGCACTAAGTCTTGCGTTAGGAATTGCAATTCAGAATTTTCCAGAAGGAGCAATTATTTCCATGCCACTTCATTCAAGAGGTCTTTCAAAACCAAAGGCATGTTGGTATGGCGTTCTTTCTGGAGCTGTAGAACCCATTGCAGGACTTTTAACGATTCTTCTTTCAAGTCTTATCATGCCAATGCTTCCCTACTTTCTTAGTTTTGCAGCGGGAGCAATGATCTATGTTGTGGTAGAAGAATTGGTTCCTGAAATGACAGAAGGTAAACATTCCAATGTTGCAACTATAGCCTTCATGCTTGGCTTTGCACTCATGATGATTCTTGATGTTGCGTTAGGATAACACAGTCTTTTTATCAACCTGGCGAGATAGTTCCTTACAGTATAAATTTTGCACACCTTGCTTCATCTTTAATTGACAATAGCTCACCTCAATTTTATGAACAAAAAGGTTTACTTGTTTGGCAATACACTTACTTCTATCCTGTCATAGACAACGAAGGAAGATGTTTGTGCTATGCATGTGCAGATGTTTACATAGATTATTTTAGAGAATACATGGGAAGTTTTATAATGAGAGTTTTGTTGATTATGGCAGGATTCTTTATCGTAATTATTTCTCATACAATTTGGACATTCGGAAACGCTGTCTCTTACCCCATTAGTGCCATAGCAGAATGTGTAGATAGTTTTGCAGACACAGACGAAAATCAACAAAAGCTTGAAGAGTCTCTTAAGACAATTCGTTCTCTCGACATTCACAGTGGAGATGAAATACAAAAACTTTACGATGCAATCTGTCGAATGACAGTCAGTCAAACAGAACAAATTAACGACATTAAACGTCTTTCTGACTCAACAGCAAAAATGCAAGACGGACTTATTATAACCATGGCAGATATGGTTGAAAACCGAGATTCAGATACAGGCGAACACATTCAAGACTCAGAACAAAGGTATATTCATTCAGAATATATCAAAAATAAAAGACGGTGCGAAAGATATTTATGTTACACTCACAGGAGATCAAGTTGCTCTTACCGATATACGTATTCGGTAAGCATTATTTTCCACCGAAAATTCTAAACCCTTTGTGAGCAGGTTTTTCTTGCCCCTCTTGTTCAGAAGAAGATGTTGAACTTTCATTTTGTGCAGCTTCGGTTTCTTCCATTGCAACTTTAAGTTTATCTAAAACATCATCAAGTAACACAAGAGACATGTTAAGTTGTTTATCTACTTCAGCAGGCATGTCTTCTATGTTGTTCTGCCACTCATCAAAAAGCGTGTTATAAGCTTTGTTCATATTTGCGTATGTTTGCTTTGTAACTTTCATATCAAAAAGTATAGCATATTTTTATAAAATTTGCTATGATTCTACGAACAGTAATCAGCTTACAGGCAGAGAGGTCACAAATGAAAGAAATTTCTTCTTTAATGGGATACCGCGAACAAATCCGTGTTATGGATGCAACTCTTCGTGATGGCGGTCTAGTAAATGACTTTTTCTTTACGGATGAATTTGTAAAAGATTTGTATGCAACAAACATTGCTGCCGGCGTTGATTATATGGAAATGGGATACAAAGCATCAAAAAAATTATTTGATGTTAAGAAATTTGGCAAATGGAAATTTTCTGATGACGAAGCAATTGTAAAACTTTTAGGTGATGAAATTGTAGGCAATGTTGAAAAGAAAATCAAACTTGCTGCCATGGCTGATGTTGGACGCTGTGATTTCAAAGAAGACATTCACGAACGAGCAAACAGTCCCTTGGATGTAATTCGAGTTGCCTGTTATGTTCATCAGATGCCCGCTGCTATTGAGATTATTGAAGACGCAAAGAAAAAAGGATACGAAGTTACTTGCAATATCATGGCAATTTCTACCGCTCAGGAAGGCGATATAAAAGTTGCACTTGAAATGCTGGGAAAATCTCCTGTTGATGTAATTTATATTGTAGACAGTTTTGGTTCTATTTTCCCTGAACAAATGGCACGCGTTGTTGATACTTACAAAGAGAGCGCCGACAAGTATGGAAAAAAATTAGGTATTCACGCACACGACAATCAGCGACTTGCTTTTGCAAATACCATTGAAGCAGTTGGTGACGGAGTTGACTGGCTTGATGCAACTTACAATTCAATGGGTCGCGGTGCAGGTAACTGTGCAATGGAAAATCTTTTGGGTCTCTTGCGCAATCCTAAATACAACATCTACCCAGTCTTGCAGTTTATAGAAAAACACATGCTTAAGTTAAAGGAAGAAGGAGTAGTATGGGGATATGATTTGCAGTACCTTATAACAGGTTTGCTCAACCAACACCCCCGTGCAGCTATTGCCTTTACTAAAGAAAAGCGTTCAGACTATACAACTTTCTACACAGAAATTTCTGGACAAGAGTAAAGCCAGCTGCTATTTCTTTTATTCTGTTACTGCGTCAACAAGAGCTTTAATGTTTGACTCAATGACATGCAACAGAGCATCGGCTTCTACGGTTTCGGGGAAGTTACGCCAAATTACACTTGCACTTTTCGGAGAAACTTCGAGTAATGGTTGTGCTACAGGATTATGCACATTGTCTATGATGATTACATAGCCGTTCTTTTTGGCGTCGTCAATCTGTTGGGCAGTAACGGGACCTGGTCCAAATGTTGCAGCAACGGTTAGTCCTAATTCTTTGGCAAGATAGACTTGGTTTTTATTACATAAGACTCGGGAACCTTTTAGTCCTAATGCTTCAACTTGTGCCGCACCTGCTTGAATGGCTGCTATGTAACGAGCAACTCTTTCTTTGCTTACCTGCTGAGTTCCTGCAAGTTCAGACAAAAGTTGTGCATTCTTTTGAACGGTCGCAATTGAATTGTCGCAAGTTATTTGCACCATCTGAACAGAACCGACAGAAGTTCCCAAAGTTTGCATCATGCGTTCAAAACCTGCGTAGATAAAATATTTTCTTGAACTTATTGATTCAATATCGCTTACGGTAATTTCATACTCTGGTGGATGACGAAGACTTGCGGGAGCTACGGCCTGAACACTATCTATTCCTGCTAAATCTGCAAAGGCAGCAGTCCAAGAAGTAGATGCAATATAATCTGAATTGCTAGAAGCATTGTCTTTTGTTCCCCCTGCAAAAGCAAAAGATGTACTGCAAAGAAGCAAAATAAAAATAATTTTTTTCATGTTATACCTCACTCTTTTTTTTTCGATAAAAATTGATCACCGTTAGAACAGTGTAAAATAATCCTGTTAGAAGCGCAATGGTTGCAGCTGGAGGTGTATCAAAAGCAAGAGAGACAAAAAATCCGCCAGAAGAAAAAACAAAACCAACAAGACAACTTGCACAAAATAAAATTTTAATTCCTCTTAACGATTTTGTAAGAGACAAAAATGCAGATGCACACAAAACTGGCAAAATCAAAAGTGAATCAATTAAAAATGCACCCAACAACTGCATGGCAACTGCAACCACCAGTGCAATTAGCAAAACCATAACTGTGTAATGAAAGCGAACATTTATTCCCATAGCGAGTGCTACATCTTTGTTAAAAAAAAGAGGCATCATGTTTTTATAATTGAGCATTACATACAGAATCAAAACAAGAGCAAGCGCTACAACGGTAATTACATTGGCAAGTGTTAATGCAAAAGGACTTCCCCACAAAAGGTTAAGCGTATCTTTTGCAGGAACATCAGTTATGTGTGTTATAACAGAAGCTAATGCCATACTTAAAACCATAACACCTGCACTTGCACCACTAAAACCGCCACTTGTTTTTTTTAACAGCAACATATAAAGCACAAGAAAAACATTTATAACTGCAATAACAGGAACTAAGGGCAAGTGAGAAGCCAGTGCAATCGCTCCTCCTAAAATTACGCCGTGCATAAGCATGTAGCGCAAGGGAATTAAATCTAACTGTAAAACCATTACTCCGCACAAGGGAAAGCAAGCGCCTGAAACAACAAGAGCAATACAGCCTCGCAAAACAGGTGCAAGTGAAAGCAAAGAAAAAATATGTTTCATGTTTCTTCCTTCAAACAAAAAGTATTCCATCGCGCAAGAGATGTTAGTTCAGGGTCATGCGTTACAATGATGATAGTTGGAATTTCTGTTAGTGTTAGCGAACGAACAATATCAACAACCATTTGTTTATTTTCTGAATCCAAAGAGGCAGTTGGTTCATCTAACAAAAGTAATTTTGCATGCTGAGCAAGGCAGCGAGACAGTGACACTTTTTGTTTTTCTCCACCACTGAGTGTTGCAAAATCACGGGAAGCAAGATGTAGCGACGATGTGCGTTCAAGCGCTTGTTCTATTTCTTTTGCTTTGTTTTTTGTATGAACATCAAGACCAAGTCCAACTACTTCAGAAACAGAAAGAGAAAAATGTGGTTGAACAGTAAACTGAGGAATAAAACCGACTGTTCTTTTTTTTTGCTTACCTGCTGCTCTTCCATCTATAAAAATTCTTCCAGAAGTTGGTTTTAAAATTCCTGCGATAAGTGAAAGAAGCGTTGTCTTTCCTGTTCCATTTTCGCCAGTAACCATAAGTCTGTCTCCGGGCGAAAGACTAAACGAAATGTCACAAAGATTTCCATAAGGATGTGATACATGGTCTAGTTGAAGGCTCACACCTTGCGTAAGTTTTGCACGCTTACGAAGAAGATAATACATTTCATCGGCATCAGACAAAGATTCAAGTTGAGCTTCGGTTGCACACATAAGTCGGTCAACCACATGACTGTAACTAACTGTTACTTGTGGACAGAATTGTTCAAGATACGAAAGAGCAAGTCTACTAATAAGTTCCGCATGAATAAAGGTAATGCCCATGCGCGTCATAAGAACAGCAGCAGCTTTACCTATTGCCGTATCATGAGCACTTAACACAGAATGGTTTTCAAAGTTCTGCAAAAAAGATTCAAGATCAAAAAGTGGATGCAGCCATTTTTTTTCACTTGTAAAAATACATTCATCATCATTAAAAACAGCGAGCGTTGTATTTTGTTCAAGTGGATTACGATAGGCCGATGGTGTCATGTTACGATTCCAAAATACAGTCAACAAGAACTATAGTGCTAAATCCATCTTCTTCAATACAAGTGTAAGTTCCACGAACGGTAATAAAATCTCCGTCTTTTGGAATAGAAGGTAAATCAGATTCGTTAGCAAATGAAAATCCCAGTCCTGCACTACAACAAGCAGTTGCATCCTGAACAATACAAGCATAGCGGGGAGAACCTTCTATTTGCTCGGGAATATACATAAGTCCATTCATGCGCACAGACTTACCTTCATAATAGTCTGGTTCAATAAGCATGTTAAACACTTCTGCATACACCATGTTTGCATTCATACGCGTAAGATCTATATCAACTGCGGGAAGATCTTTAACACTTGGAGACACTTCAACACTTTGCAAAGCAACAGGCTCTCCTACCTGGGGAACTTCAACAGCTTTTTTTGAACAAGAACAAAGCACAAATACGAGAAGAAAAACACTAACTTTTACCAAAACTTTCATGTTTTTAATATAGCACAAGATATGGGGAAAATG
>DMQP01000124.1 GCA_003455655.1 Treponema sp.
CTTCATACAGGTGCTCGCAGGAAGCCGGCAAGTTGGAAAAAGCACGATTATACGGCAGTTTTTTAAGAACATCGACATCCCACACAGCTCCGAAAGCGCAGATGGCACCCAGATAACGACCTCGTGGATTGAGCAGTTATGGAACACAGCACGAACAAGGGTTCAATCATCAGGCGAATTCATCCTCTGCATTGACGAAGTACAGAAAATCCCAAACTGGAGCGAGACTGTAAAAAAACTGTGGGATGAAGACACTAGAAACGGAACGAACATAAAACTGGCACTATGTGGTTCGTCACGGCTGCTACTTGAAAAAGGCCTTACAGAATCTCTTGCAGGACGATTTGAGCTTATTCATGTTCCCCACTGGTCATTTAAGGAAATGCAGGAAGCCTTTGGAGTTTCGTTGGAGCAGTATATCTACTTTGGCGGTTACCCAGGCGCGGCGGACTTTACAAGTGATGAAGAGCGGTGGAAGTCGTACATTAGGGAATCAATTATAGAAGCAAGCGTTGCAAAAGACATTCTCATGCTCACTCAGATAACAAAACCCGCATTGCTCAGACAGCTGTTTGACATAGGAAGTTACTATTCCTCCCAGATACTCTCTTACAACAAAATGCTAGGGCAGCTAACTGATGCTGGAAACACGACAACACTGGCGCATTACCTTACACTGCTAAATCAGGCTGGACTTTTGTGCGGACTACAAAAGTATTCGGGGAGCCTGCTTCGTGAAAAGTCCTCCAGTCCAAAATTCCAAGTGTACAATAATGCATTGATGACAACTGTGTCAGGGACGACATTTGAAACATGCCGCAACACACCAGACATGTGGGGGCGCTTCGTAGAGTCTGCGGTGGGAGCACACCTAGTAAACGGAGAACGCACCGGCGGATACACAACATCCTACTGGCGAAACGCAAATGACGAGGTTGACTTCGTACTCTCACGCAAAGAAGCAGTTTGTGCAATCGAAGTAAAAAGCGGACGCCGAAAAACAAACCGAGGCATGGACTCGTTCAAGAAGCTCTACCCCAACGCCAAAATCTACGCCGTGAGTGCGCAGCCCGCATCTGCCACACTGGGACTGGAGGAATTCCTTGGACTGCGCCCAGAGGAGTTACTGTAAAAAAGCAGAGATGGGGATTTAATTTAAACACATAGTCTATTGCTGAGTCAATTTGCCTTACGGTAAGTATTCTGTTTTTATGTTTCGAAGAGAATTAAACATGCGTTCCTTTGCATAACGGTCTCCATTTGTTAATGCAAGAAGTTTTGCCCGAGCATCTTTTCTTCCTGAATTATCTTGAAACAAACAAGTACATGTTGTGCTTATATAACCTGCTGCTTTTGCATGAAGTTTTATTGTTTCAACATCTGCGTAACACAAAGGTCTAATTATTGAAAGCGGATATTTTTGATAGTTAAGTCGAGGGGGCATAGTATAAAGTTTACCCTTCCCTATCATATTCATTAAAAGTGTTTCAAGGATATCATCTAAATGGTGTCCCAGTGCAATTTTTGTGTAGCCATTTTTAACTGCATAATGCACCAGTTCATTACGGCGCTGATTTGAACACCAGTAACAACTCATCTTTTGCCCTTCTTGAACTCTATTCTGAACATCAACAAATAAACTCTTCGTTTCAACATTCCATGACTGTAACTGTTCCCTCAATTTAGGACTCATTGTACATGCTTCAAAATCTGTTTCTATGTGAAGAGCTGTAAAAGAAAAATGTGCATCGCTTCGTTTTAGTCTATTTGCAAAATATTCAATCATTGCAGTTGAATCTTTACCGCCAGAAGCACCAACTAAAATGCGGTCTCCTGGCTCTATCATGTGATAATCAAATACTGCTTTGTCTATTATGCTAAAGAGTGGTGGTTGAGGCATAACACAAGTATATTAAAAAGTAACTGTTCGTGGTGCAGAAGTAAAACTACTAAAGGTTGCTCTTGCATTAGTAAAATACAAAACTTCTGTATTGGCATCATCTGCTGAATACATGCGTTGTAGTTCAGGATAATGAGCAAGCATATCAGCTTTTGCTTCTTTACGATCATCGCGCACTAATGTTCCGGCAAGACGAAGCCATGTTCCTTTTGAACCATCAAAGCAAGACAATTCTACTTTAGGATTTTTTTGAATCTGCTTAGAAACATCTTTTGACTTTCCCGTCTGAATGTACAGTTTTCCTTCAAACATATTTATTGTTCCAAAAGGACGAACTCTTGGCTGATCATTTTCAACAGTTGCTAAATAGTAAGTTCCACATGCTTTAATAAAATCGTATACTTCGTTCATACTTGTACTCCTAAAAAGAGTATACAACATTTTTAACAAAAAAACACCCGCCAGTTCTCCAAGAAGAAGAAACCAGCGGGCATACTAAAACAGTAAGTTATAAACTAAACTTATGCTTTTTTAGCTTTCAACTGTTTGCTGAATGTCTTTGCACCTTCAATTACGAGGACGACTGCAAGAACTGCCATTGCAGCAGCAAAAATCAGCTGGAACCAGTTGCCCCAGTGGAATGCACCTGCTGCTCCTCCTGCCATTGCCGTAATCTTTGCAATTACGGTGCGGATAAGCTGTGTCAGTGTTGCAGCAAGCATGAAAATAGTTGGGATATAGAACATCTTGTTGTTCTTTCCAACTTCACCAAGCCATGCAGCAACTGCCATAAGTGCAATACCTGCAAGGAGCTGGTTTGCGGCACCAAAGAGTCCCCAAATCTGAGAAAGGCTCAATCCGCCAAGAACACAACCGATTACAACCATAACAACTGTGCCAAAGAGCGGGAATGCGAGAACCTTGCGTACACCAGAAGCATCCTTATAAGTCTTTTCATTTTCCTTAAGGAAGAGCTCTGAGAACATAAAGCGGCTAAGGCGTGTACCAGTATCAAGAGAAGTCAGTGCAAATACAGAAACTGCAAGAGTAAGCAGGGTGTAGATTGTCTTGTATGCTGTTGTTTCGCTTACGCTGAACATCTTTGCAATACCTGTTGCAAATGCAACTGGCGGTGAACCTGCAAACTTTCCATCAACGATAAACTGCTTTGAAACCATACCAACAGCAATCAAAGAAATAATTCCCAGTGCAGATTCAATAAGCATTGAACCGTAACCGATTGCCTTTGCATTCTTTTCGTTGTCAAGCTGCTTTGAAGTTGTACCTGTTGCAATCAGAGAGTGGAATCCTGAACATGCACCACAGGCAACAGTAATAAACAGAGCTGGGAACAGAGGTCCAATAGAAGTCTTCCATCCTGTGAATGCAGGAAGTTCAAATTCAACATTTCCTGTAATTGCAGACACAACAATACCAACAAGGGCAAGAGCCATCATTCCGTAAAGAAGGAAGCTTGAAAGGTAGTCCCGTGGCTGAAGAAGAATCCAAACAGGAAGAAGAGAAGCAACAGTAATGTAAACGCCGATGAAAATAATCCATGCAGTGCGGCTCATTGCAAAACCGTAGTTAAGTCCGAACCATACAGACAGAACGATTCCAACAATACCGATGATTGTTGCAGGAAGTGTCTTAACTCCGCATTTGTTTGTAAGGATTCCGTAAATAACTGCAAGCACGATGAAGCAGAGTGAAACCATTGCGGTACTCTGGTTGCCTGTAGGATTCTTTACGATTCCGAATGTAGCATCTGCTGTAAAGAATGTTCCTGCTACAACATTTACGAAAGAAGCAATAACGAGGATAAGAACGAGAAGTGCAAATACAATGAACAGTTTCTTTGAAGTTTTGCCCATTGAATCTTTGATGATTTCTCCAACTGATTTTCCGTCGTGGCGTGCAGAAGCAAACAAAGAACCAAAGTCCTGAAGACCACCAAAGAAAATTCCGCCAAGAACGCACCACAGGAATACAGGAACCCAACCGAATACTGCAGCCTGAATTGGGCCGTTAATTGGACCAGCACCTGCAATAGATGAGAAGTGGTGTCCCATCAAAACGGCAGGCTTTGCCGGAACGTAGTCTACACCGTCTGTCTTTTCCTGAGCAGGTGTCTTTCGCTTGGGGTCAATTCCCCACTGCTTTGCAAGCCAAGAGCCATAAGTTACATAGCCAATGAAAAGCAAGGCAATTGCAGCAAGAATGATAAGTAATGCTGTCATTTTTTCCTCCATTTATTTATCTTAACTTACTAGCTTCTTTAAGTCAGAACCGCGCCGGTTGCACGCGACCTTACCCGTAGAAGTTTCGTAAGCTACTGCCCTAAACGCACTCCAGCCAAAGAGACTGAATTTATATGATTTATAATGCTTTAACTTTTTAACTTGTTTGAACGCATCTGCTTCTATTGTATCAGCAATAATAACAAGCGTTACATCTGAATTTCGGTGACCATAGTAAGGAGTTACCCGCGAAAGACCTGTCTGCCAGGCAACTTGGTCTAAATGAGAAAGCTGTTCTACTGTTAGGGTTTGTTCTTTAGCAATGAAAACAAATTCGTTTGAATCAATATCTGCAACTTTTGCTGACTTTACCAAAAAATACTGCTCATTATGCGACCGAAATTCTGCTTCGGCACAAAACGGCGGTGTCACATCTTGAGTCTTTACATTATAGTATTGCTCAAATGCGTGCAGCACTTTTTCAAAAGCCTCGTTGCTTTCCATAGTAACAAATTGTAAATTCTATTGAAAAAAGCGTCAAGTGGGTGACAATAAGCACTTTAGAAGAGGGAAAGTTGCTGTTTATTTTCAGGAAACGCTTCCATCCATTTAAAAACAGAGTCTACACCCATCATAATTTTATTTTTACGACACAAATCAACGAAATAAGACATTAGTTTTTGTTCATGAAGACTAGAAACGACATAACTGTTACCAAATGTTTTCGCATATCGCTCTTTTAGACCAAAAAAGCGCCTGTCTTTTTTTGCAAGAGCATCCAGTGAAGCATAAAAGTACTCTCTATTTCCTTCGCGCAAGGTTAGCCCCATGCCAAAACAAATAATTGCCTTTACCCCCGAACGAACACAATAGTCGACAATACCGTCTATGTTCTCCTTAGTGTCATTAATAAAAGGTAACAGTGGACTAAACCACACAACTGTAGGTATTCTGCGAGCTTTACATTCACACAAAACTTCAAACCGTCGACTGCTCGGACAAACCGCTGATTCTATTAAGCGACACAAAGAATCATCGCTTGTAGTAAGGGTCATCTGCACTACAGCCTTTGTTTTATTGTTAATTCGTTCAAGAATATCTAAGTCTCGAAGAACAAGATCAGACTTTGTTTGGAGGGTCACACCAAAATTATACTTTTCTATAATCTCAAGGCAACGACGCATAAGACACAATTCTTTTTCCAGGGGAACATAAGGGTCTGTCATGGAACCTGTTCCAATCATGCAGGGTTTACGCTTTTTCTGTAAAGCTTGTTCCAACAGTTCTGGTGCGTTTTGCTTAACTTCTATATCTTCAAAATCATGGGTAAACTGATAACACTTACTTCGAGAATCACAGTAAATGCAACCGTGTGTACATCCACGGTAAATGTTCATGCTATGAGGCGTTAGAATATTTTTTGCGTCAACAAAGTGCATGGTCTTCCCTTTGCATCAACCGTGCAAGTAAAAAGGCGTTCTGAACTTGTAATAAAAAGTTTTTCAAAGTTAGGCCCAAAAAAACAACAAGAGGTAGCATTTTTTGCATCGACATTCACTGTGGCAAGTAAGCTTCCATCTTTACCACTTCGTTTTTCTATACGACTTCCTGCCCAAATCGCTACCCACGAAAGTGTTTTTGTTCGGTAGTCATAAAACGGAGACTCTGCCAGAGAATAAATGTCTTTTGAAAATGCCTGTGCAGTGAATGTGTTCATTGTTTAAACTTAACAATTAATTATAAAACTTTC
>DMQP01000025.1 GCA_003455655.1 Treponema sp.
GGAAGTCCCGGGTGTCCTGAATTTGCCTTCTGAATTGCATCCATCGAAAGACTACGGATTGAAAGAGCTACTGCTTCGATACCGCTTTTGTTCATCATTGTACTCCTGTGCTTAAAAATAAATCAGTTAAACTCTGTCTGTTTGATTGCAGTTACCAGTTGTTCAAGTGTCGGTTTTGTTTCAAGCAGTTTTTTAAACTCGTTTTTACGAATGAGTTTTGCAAGTGAAGAAAGAACATTAATATGCACTTGAGAAGAAGCCGAAAGCAAAATAAACATTGTATGAACACTCAAAGAATCGGGTGCATTCATATTGATAGGATTTTTGAGGAAACACACAACAATACGCTGCTGTTCGGGAGTTTTCATAAGCGGTCTACGGGGGTGAGGAATTGCAATCCCATTTCCCACTGCAGTACTAAGCACTTTTTCGCGCTCACACAATTCATTGAAAACAAGTTCTTTATCTACATCTGCGGGTAAAGAAAGAGAGTCAACAACCTTGCGGTATATTTCTGCTGGAGTTGAACCTTCAACATTGCAAAGTACTCCACCTCGTTCAATAAATTCGCACAGTTCCAGACTGCTTATCATAATACATCCTCCAATATGTTACGTGCGCACCTTAAACTGTCCCAAGCGTTGAGACTGGTAGGCAGCTTCAAGTGTGCCCTCTATATCCTCAAACGTACACCGCATACCCTCAAGCGACAGCATGAGTGCATCGGAATCTTGTTCTACATGTTCATCGGTTTCAAAACTCGAAATCATACGCAACAAATGGCTGTTCAATTGTGAAAGTATAACAAGTTCCTGCTGCGGATATTTTTCTAGTTCCCCACCCGAACATTCTATTCTATACGCTAGTGCAGAAACTTCGCGGTACAATGCAAGCGTATCGTGTCTAACAGGACCCTTTTTTTGATCGGCAAACCAGTTGTAACACGGACTGAGTATAGCATTTCTTTCGCTTATGTGCAACAAGAGGCGGTTTCGCTGAGCCTTAGTAAAAGAGAAATCTTCTGTATACATGTAGTCTAACAGTTCGTCCAAACTGTCTTTTCGGCTAAAGTACATGTCTTTCAAATACTCATCATAAACACATTCAGGAGTTGTATACAAAGCCCGCATTTCTAGCGTTACCCAGTCAATTCCCGCAGCAAATTTTAACTGTTCGTCATTCCAAGTACCAATCGCAGGAACTTCTTTTCCCTTATACCAAAGACGAGTCTCAACTCCGTAGTGTTCAAGACCTACTTTTTTTGCATAACGGCTAAGGTATTCTTCTATTGAACCACAGTCAGGCTCGCACAGTCTGTCTCTTTGGTCAAAGAAAACAATTTCTAACTGTTCACTTATAGACGAGCAAGGACCAACATCGTTAAAACTGTTAAGCAAAGATTCTTCTAACAAAGCATACCATTCAAGACGTTTTGAAGCCTGAACACCAGTATCAAAAACATCGTTATGAGAATGTATAACCTCAACACACACAATGCCCATGTCCCAGTCGGTAATATGACACAAGAGACGGTCGCCTTCTTTAAAGTTGTAATAGCGAATGAGCGGCTCTAAATCGAAGCCTGTTAAAGAAACACTTGCTGGAAGTTCAAAATTACGGTCAACAAAATTTACATCAGCGTTTGCCGGATCTGCGGCAATATACTGAGGAGCATATTCTTCTCCAAAAAGTTGAAAAGCATCAATGGCAAAATCTGAATCAAATACTCCCGTCTTAACATCAAGTTCATCTTCATCGATCCAAAACATCATTTGCGAGGGAAGCATTTCTTCATCTACAAAAGGAAGGCAGCGGTCACCTATAACAAACATCTTTTGTGCAATTTCGGCAGCGGTAGGCTTAATGCTAAAGTAAACACCAGTAAAAACACCGGCTTTAGTAATAAAGGTTTTAGCGTCCAACTGATATACATAGGGAGTGCTTAAAATATAATCAAGCGCCTGTTTTTCGCTCATACGAATTCCCTTAGTCGCAAGATGTTTTACAAAATCGCGGACGGTAAAGGTGTCCAAATACGTTCTGAGGAAATGCTCTATAAAGTGAGAAGCAGGTGGATTCATAATTATAAGATACTGTTTTTCTGCTAATTAGAAAATACTTTTTTTGAACTTTTTTAGCAGAAACGCATAGACAAAAATTCTTCAGACGAAAGCTTTTTGCGGTATTTTTCCAGTAAGTCTAGCAAAGTGGGTATAGACTGATGTAAGGAAGTTGCATCTGCGTCAATGGCATACTGTTCAACATTTGCAGCTACATCTGCAAGGCGACTGGCACCTATGGTTCTTGCTGAACTTTTAATTGAATGAACAGCAACGGTTAGATTTTTCCAGTCTGAAGCCGAAAGTGTCTCTTGTACTCGTTCTGCACTTTTTGAAGCACTTACACAGAATTCAGAAATTACTTCTCGGTACAGTTTTTGAGAGCCACAGTTTTCAAAACCGATCGCAGTATCAACAGGAAGCGAATCTTGCTCTGTAGACTTTGCTTCTTTTTGCGCAAAGACCATTTTTGATTTAGGAAGATATTCTCTCAGTGCTTCTTCCAAATGTCTCATATCCACGGGCTTTGAAAGATAGTCTTTGAATCCGTTTTTAAGATAAAACTCTTTTGCACCAGAAACCGCATTTGCAGTAAGCGCAATAACAGGAGTTCCGTCGTTAAGACCACCTTTTTCTTTGTGCATAATGCTCAATGTTTCAACACCGTCAAGTTCAGGCATACGATGATCTAAGAAAATGACATCATACAAATTCTCTTTTACTAAAGAAAGCGCTTCTTTTCCACTCATTGCAGTATCAATGCGCATTTTAAGCGGTTTAAGCAAAGCAGAAATAACCATTAAGTTTAGTTTTACATCATCAACAATAAGAATTCGTGCAGAGGGTGCAGTAAAAGCTTCGTGATACTTTTCTGATTGTTCAGAAGTTTGCACAAAGGAATTCATAGCTGTCCAGTCAACGACTCGCTGTTTTACTTCAAAAGAAAAAGTAGAGCCCTTGCCGTATTCACTTTCCACTTTTAATGCTGAACCCATCATGTCCAAGAGGCGCTTAACAATACTTAAACCTAAGCCAGTGCCTTCGACAGTACGGTTACGATCTTCATCCATGCGTTCAAAAGGAAGACACAAGCGTTCAAGTTCATCTTTTTTTATGCCCATGCCGGTATCTGTAACAGAAACACAAAGCTTAATGTAATCGACAGTAGTGTTAAAAGAATCTGCACTAATGTAACCGTCAGAATCAATCTGTTCCATTTTTTGATACGAAACATTCAGTGTAACAGAACCACTTTCTGTATACTTAATTGCATTACTGATGATGTTAAGCATAATCTGCCGAAGACGCATATCATCACCAAAGAGTGCATTGGGAATGTTTTTATCTACACTTACTTTAAGTTCAAGATTTTTTGCACGAGCACGGAAAGACATCATGTTAACAACATCGTTAAGCAAAGCAGACAGTTCATAGGTTCTGTCAAGCAATTCCATTTTGCCTGCTTCAATTTTTGAAAAATCCAAAACATTATTTATAATGCCCAAGAGCGTCTTTCCTGCATTTTCTATATCGCGGGCATATTCAATTATTTGAGGTTCTTTACTTTCACGGATTATTATTTCGTTAAAACCCAACACTGCATTTATAGGAGTTCTAATTTCGTGGGACATGTTGGCAAGAAAGGCTGTCTTTGCTTCGTTAGCGGCATTGGCTCTTTCTTTTTCGTCTTTAAGTATAGCAACTTTTTGTGCATCGGGGCTTTCGACAGTAAAGAAAAATGCAAGTACTGAAGCGGTAACACCAACACAAGAAATAAGTGCAACAGGAACAATACCCTGAATAATAAGACAAGTGGCAACGAAAAAGAGTGCTATAAAAATAGCTTGAATCTTACGTCTCTCAACTTTATTCCACACTCGAATTGCAACGACAATAGAAGCAATAAAGTAACCTATAAAAAGCACATAGGCCATATAGGCGTAAGGACCATAAGAATAATTTCCACGGGGAGTTTCTATATATTCAATGGGAAGAACAAGAATAGCTGCCTCTCCCGCATAAAAAGGAATGCGTTCCCAAATAGGTCGCTTGGTTCGTTCTGCATCATCTCCAAAGACCAGTGTAACAATGTATTCAAAAATAAGAAAAACAATTGCAACCAGTGAGCCCAAGAAAACTTTATGACACAAAAAGTTAGCAAGGGGATTTACTGTTTCAAGATTGTTAACCATGTAAACAGTTACACAGTCAAAGATAATGTTTATTGCAGCAATGATAATCAACTCTGCAAAAAGACGGTGACTAAAGGTCTTTTTTTTAGGCGAAGAAAAATAGGTAAATGCAACAAATATAACAATTGCAAGACATCCTAATTCCATTCGCAGCAGAGCTGTTACCATTGGGTTTCCCATACACACTCCGTTTACATGCGGTCAAGATAGGGAACAAGAACTAAGTTCATTGCATCCTTAAGAACAGTATGCGTACAAGAAACAAGTGCCAGTCGTGCAGAAGCAAGCTTACTGTCTGATTCAACTACAGACATAATAGGACAATCACGATAGAAAGCACTAAAGTCACGGCACACTTCATACAAATACACTGCAACTTGGCTGGGGTCTAAGTCTTCTGCCGCTTTAGCAACAACTTGAGGATAACGTCCTAAATTCTTTATAAGAGCCCATTCACTTTCATGAGACAAAAGCGAAAGAACATCATCGTCAAAACAAGCACTTACTCCCTGTTCATCTGCTTTACGAAGAATAGAAGCAATGCGAGCGCCCATGTACTGCAAGTAAGGACCAGTGTTTCCAGTAAATGACATACTTTCTTCTGGGTGGAAGAGCATGTCTTTTATAGGTGCCGTCTGCAAAAGATAGTAATGAAGTGCCGCAAGTGCAACTTTTTCTGCAACCTCATCTGCATTGCCAACTTCTTCATCACGCTCCCGTTCTTTAATTGCCTTTAGTGCATCTGCATGCAAAG
>DMQP01000186.1 GCA_003455655.1 Treponema sp.
TGTATAATTGCGGTATCTGCAAATTTACAGGCGGCACCTTTAAAGGAAATCAGGCAACCAGTGGTGGCGGTGGTATTCATAGTTCTGGTTCACTGTACATAAGCGGTACTGCAACTATTGGCGGAACTAGTGCTAACGGAAATTCTCTTACTGATACAGACGCAGGAAACGGTGGAGGCCTGTTCTGTTCCGGAGCGACACGATTTGGTTATACCTATGACGGCACAACCGAATCTGCAGCTGCATGGTCGGGTTCGGTAAGCAGTAACAGTGCAGCTTTCGGCGGTGGTATTTACCAGTCAGCAGGAAGTTTGAAATTCAGTTCAAGTGTAACCGGTAGCATTGGTGGAAGCGGTAAAGCAAATACTGCTTCAGTAAGTGGTGGAGGTATATACAGTAAAGTTGCCGTTACCCTTGAAGCGGGAACTATCAGCTATAACACGGCTGAATCTAGTGGCGGTGGTTTGGCTGTTAACGGATCTGGTGCCGTTACAATTTCAGGAGGAACCATAAGCCATAACACCGCAAAGACAGGTGGTGGTTTGAATTTAACTGGAGCAGCACTGTATATGTCTGCAGGAACTATTTCTTCAAATGAAGCGACAAATCAAGGCGGCGGTATTGCGACAAATGGTAATGTATTTATTTATGATACTGCTACCATAGGAGGTACTGCAAGCTCTGCCGCTAATAAAGCAACCGGTTCTGCATACGGACAGGGAGGAGGAATCTTTGCTAGTAATGCTTCTGGTACCGTCTATCTTGGATATAAAACTGCCTCTTCAGCTTCAGAATGGACTGGCTCCATTTCTGGAAATTCTGCATACAATAGCGGTGGCGGTATTTATTGTGCTGGTACCATAAAAATGGACACCGGTACTATTGGTGGCTCTTCTACAAAGGCAAATTCTGCAAAACAGGGTGGCGGCATTTATAGTGGAGGAACGCTTGAAATAACCGGCGGTACAATCTCGTATAATACAGCAGAAAACTATGGCGGTGGTATATACAGCGGAAATTCTTCTGGTGATACAATGATTATGACTGCAGGTGCTGTAAAAGCAAACTCTGCTGTCAACTCTGGTGGCGGTATATACATTGCGTATGGATGTGCATATATAAGCGGTACTGCAACTATTGGCGGAACAAGTTCAACAGATGGAAATAAAACAACCGGTACTTCAGGCCAAGGTGGCGGAGCGACTGTTTGTGAGACTCCAGGCTGTTGTCTTTATCTTGGATACGATAGTTCTGCGGCAGTAAAAGCCTGGACTGGCTCTGTCAGTTACAACAGCAGCGTAAAAGGCGGCGGTGTGTATAACCGCGGTGCACTGTATATTGCAAACGGCTCAACTACAGTTGGTTCTGGAGCAATTGCAAATAATACCGCAAGCACTGCAGGCGGTGCAGTGTACCTTGACTATCAGAGTGCAAAAATCAATATAGGCGGTTCTGCAAGAATTCCTGCAGGCTCTGACGGTAAGCATGATGTGTACCTGGAAATCACTTGTATTGGCGAGAGTCCTATTATTTTTACATCAGCACTTACTGCAGCCGGCAGTGTTCATCTTACGATTCCTGATAGCTTTACTCCCACAGCCACAGGAAAAGATCTGATTACATCAACAGCGGTAACTGGAGCAAACTTTAATAGCAGTGTTGCAAAATTCTGTGTAGGAAAACAGAGAAGTACCTATCAGACTTCAATTACGGTAACAACTAACACAGGAACTGCACTTGCAAAACTGGTAAGGGATTCAAGCTATGTCTCAACCGGTAATGTAACATTGCCTGGAACTGCAATAACTACCCCAAGAACATCAGGAGTTTTTATTGCCGGTCGAACTTTTAAATTGCCAAAAATTCTTGCATGTGACCATGAATGCACGCAGGGCGAATATGAGATGTATTGTAATTATGCAACAGCTCCTACGTCTTCATTGGGAAAAGGTACTGATTATCCTGCATATCGTGTATGCTGGTATGATGCTATTATGTACTGTAATTTTCGTAGTATTGCAGAAGGGCTAACCCCTGTCTATTCAGTGAATGGTAAGACAAATCCTACTGAATGGGGTAGTCTCCTTGGTAATGCTACTACTGGCTATCATGTATCAACAGCTTGTGACTGGGATGTTACGATTACGTATACTAATAATGGCTGGCGCCTTCCCTATGAAGCCGAATGGGAATACCTTGCCCGTGACGGAAACTTAACAAATAGTGGACAGTTTTTGTATTCCGGAAGCGATAATCTTAATGATGTTGCTTGGAACGGAAATAATGCTGGCGGAACGACGCATGAAGTAAAAACAAAGAATGCTACTCCTACATTAAAAATGTATGATATGGCAGGAAATGTTTGGGAATGGTGTAATGACTGGCATACAGATACAATTACTTCTGGTATTGGTTTTACAGGCCCTGCTTCTGGCACAGTACGACAAGCCCGCAATAATGGATATGCTCATATAAATTTCTTAGAGTATCGAGGAGATGGCTCGGCTCCTACAACAAGAAATGCTGACCTTGGTTTCCGTGTCGTAAGAACGGTTGTAGAGTAGTGTGTTAACCACCACGACAGGCTTATCGCTTGTTGTGGTGGGTTTTTCTCCGCCTTGCGTTTTGTGTCCTTTTTATGCTATGCTTGTTCAAGAGGAAAAATATGGCAGATTTAGAATATGATTCAAACAAAACCTTTGCAGCGGCAGTTGAACGCAGTAAAAAAATAGAAGCAGACATTTCTGTGCATCCACAAAACTACCGGGTACTTACGGGCGACCGTCCAACCGGTAGACTGCACATTGGTCATTACTTTGGTTCTTTGCAAAACAGAGTACGCCTTTCAAAAATGGGTGTTCCCACTATGATTTTAATTGCAGACTATCAAGTGCTTACTGACCACGATGCTTTTCAAGAAATAAGTCAAAACACCAAACAGCTTGTTATTGACTATCTGGCAGCTGGTATTGAACCTGGTGAAAACGTTATTATTTATCCTCATAGTTATATTCCCGAAGCAAACCAACTTATGCTTCCTTTTTTAACCTTAGTTACAAATGCAGAACTTGAACGTAATCCTACGGTTAAAGAAGAAATTCAAAGTGGTCTTGCAAATGGTAAAATGAAAAGTGTTAACGCAGGTATGTTTACCTATCCCATTCACCAAGCTTGTGACATTCTTTTCTGTAAAGGAAATGTTGTTCCTGTGGGTAAAGATCAGCTTCCTCATTTGGAACTAACACGAACCATAGCCCGCCGCTTTAACGAAAAATTCTGTAAAGACAGAGAGCCTATTTTCCCAGAACCACAGGCTCTGCTTTCTAAAACACCAAGTATCTTAGGACTTGATGGTAGCCAAAAAATGTCAAAGAGTCGCGGTAATGCCATTATGCTTAGTGCAAGTGAAGACGAAACGGCAAAACTTATTAAAAAAGCAAAAACTGACGGCGAACGTTTTATTACTTATGATCCAGAGCACAGACCTGAAGTTGCCAATTTGCTACAGCTTATTTCTTTGTGTACAGGCGAAGAACCTTCTGCTATTGCTCAGCGTATTGGAGAAGGTGGTGGCGGTATGCTTAAGAATACTCTTACAGAAGCTCTTAACGAAACCTTGCGTCCTTTGCGCACTAAACGAGCAGAACTGGAAAAAAATCCTGACTATATAAAGCAAGTTCTTACCGATGGAGCAGAGCGTGCCCGCAAAATTGCTATTCAAACTTTAGATGAAGTTCGTTCAGCAATGAATATGGTTATTTAGAATTGAGCATACTTTTGCTTGTAAAGGTTTTGTGCAAGCGTTAGCAGTTTTTCTTTTTCGTTCATGGCAGGAGATTCGGTAACACTTTCAAACAATTCTTTAAGAATTGCACCCATCGTTTTTCCTGCCGGAATTCCTAACTGCATTAAATCTTTTCCGTTTACCGCTAAATCTTTAAGACTTAGTGCACTGTGTTGTTCTTCAACCTGAGCAATGCGGTCTTTCAGTTCAAATAAACTTTGCATACCTTCTGAACGAGCTTCGGGCATACAGTTGTTTTTTCCGTACATGTCTGCAATTCGTAAAAGCAAAAGATTTTCTACATTTTCTTTTCCCACACGAATCAAAAAGCGTCGAACGGTTGCATCTTTCCATGAACTTTCGTAATAGAACATGTGTTCTCGTACAAGCAGAGAGACGGTGTCTATTTGTTCATTAGAAAATTTTAAATCGGTCATTGATTGTCGCGCTAATTTTTCGCCAGCACTTTCATGTCCATAAAAATGAATTGCAAAGGCTTCTCCTTGTTTTTCTACGGTGCGGCACTGGGGTTTAGCCATGTCGTGGTAAAAAGCAGCAAGCCTTACCATAAGATTATCTTGTGGTGCTCCGTCGGTTGCGTAAATAAGATGGTCTGCAACATCAAATACATGGTAACCGCGAGAGTCTTGTTGTTGGCAATTTCGGCAACTTTTAAACTGGGGAATAAAAAGATCAAGAATTCCGCTTTGTTCCAAAAGAAAAATACTTTGTGAAGGTTTTGCGGTTAAAAGCATTTTACACCATTCATCTCTAAATCGTTCTTTCGAAATGCTTGCTGTTTTTTTTAGAACTTCTTTGTTCGAAAGAGCCTTTAGTGTTTTTTCTTCAATGGTAAATCCTAACTGTCCTGCAAATCGTATTGCTCTAACAGGACGCAATCCATCTTCTGAAAAGCGATCAAGTGCATTCCCTACGGTTCGAATTATTTTATTTTGAATGTCTTCTTGTCCGTAGAAAGGGTCTTCTAAAATGCCTGTATTAAGATCTGCTGCAATGGCATTCATGGTAAAATCTCTGCGCGAAAGATCTTCTTCTATGGTTGTAGCATAAGCAATAGCATCTGGATGTCTTCCGTCAGAGTAAGTGCTTTCTGTTCTAAAAGTAGTAACTTCAATGTTGCGGTTAAAGATGCGTACCGTTACTGTTCCGTGAGCAATACCAGTGGGAATAACTTTTTTAAACAGTTTCATAACTTCTTCTGGTTTTGCATCTGTAGCAAGATCCCAGTCATGAACTGCTTTTCCTAAGAGCGCATCTCGTACTGCTCCTCCCACCAAATAGACTTTAAATCCTGCATCAGAAAAGATGGCACCTATTTTTTTTAGTTCAGAAGGAATGGCGATTTTTTTCATGCCGCATATCCTCCGGTAAGGGTAAGAATCATTCTGCTTACTATAAGAAGTGTTACTGCAAGTAATTCTGCAAGGCCAAAGGGAATAAGGGCAAACCAAAAACGCTTGTGCTTGTACACAATGCCAAAGACAATACTTTGAATAATTCCTGCCGCAGAAAAAATAATTAATCCCAAAGAAGAAATACTTGCTATAATAAGTATTATTTCTTGAGTTCCGTCTAAAAACTGCTGAAAATTTCCCGTTACATAAAGGAGCATGGACATAATGAGTGCCCCTGCTAAAAAGAGCGAAAAACGCTGGGTAAGGGTAAAGAGAAGACTGTTTTGGCGTTCTTGACTGGGTTCCTTTTTCATAAAGCACTTGCGGGACAGACCCAAAAAGGATTATACTGAATTACGAGTTTTTTTTCGATAGGGGTGGACATGAAAATCAAAAGATTCTTCTTCAATGTATTTTTACTGCTTATATTTGCTGGAGTTGTCTTTTTTATAGGGTGGATTACCTTTCTTGTCAAACCCGGAACTATTGGTGTTATGGAATCAAAGACAAGTGGTTTGTATGAACAGCCTGTCTATCCTGGTCAGTTTGTGTGGTGCTGGGAACGTTTGCTTCCTACAAATGTCCGCATGCATATTTTTAATGCTTCTGCTTACGAAATAACTTCTGTTGTCTCAGGGGAACTTCCCTCGGCAGCTTTGTATCGGTCGCAGTTAGATCCTTCTCCCGATTTTTCTTACCGTGTTGAATTAAAAGTTTCTCTTGCGGCAGACGGAAATAAACTTGTTACTTTGGTAAAAAATAATCTTGTTGCAGACGACAGCGAACTTAATCTGTGGCTTCATAAGCGTTCAGATGAATTTACTTCTGCCTGTGCAGATTTTCTTATGAAAAATTATTCAAATGGAACTGTTGTACCCAAGGCTCTTTCATCTTCTCAAATTGAACAAATACTTTCTGCTTTAGGGGAAAATTTCAAGGGCATTAGTGTTTCAGATGTTGTTATTGTTTCAGCAGTGCTTCCCGATTTGTCTTTGTATGAAAAGGGTAAGGCTTCGTATGAAGCGTATAACGAACGCATTTCTACATTACTTATGGAAAAGGCCTCAGATCAAGCTGCTACTCTTGCAGAAGAAGATCGCACTATGGCTCAACTAGAACGCTTTGGTCAGTTACTTTCAAAATATCCTCAGTTAGAAGAACTTTCAAAACAGGGTAGCATAACAGACATCATTGCTGCTTTAAGGAAGAGTGGAATATGATGCGCTTATACTGTGTGAGGGGAGCAGTTTGTTGTGAAAATTCAAAAGACTCTATTCTAACTCATGTGGGAAATTTGTGTAGCGGTCTTTTAGAAAAAAATGCACTAAGCGATGCAAAAAACATTGTAAGTGTTCAGTTTACCATGACACCCGATTTAACTGCACTAAATCCTGCAACAGCATTTCGTAAAGCGTCACTTTCCATTGATTCCAGTCGAGTTCCTCTTTTTTGCAGTGCAGAACCAGTTGTTGACGGAATGCTTGCTCGTGTGGTTAGAGTAATGATTACCTTTTACGCCGAAGAACATTTTCAACCGTGTGCTCTTTACCAAAACGGTGCAGAAGTCTTGCGTCCCGATTTAGCATCTTCTTTGGAGAAAGCATGAATATATGGTCTGTAAGCCGTGAATATGCTGGTATAGCAGAAGCGGGTGGTGTAAAAAATGTTGCACGTTCTCTTGCTGAAGCGCTTGTAAGGCGAGGACATAGAGTTACACTGTTTATACCGCTCTATGCTTGTACAGACATTGATGCAGTAGAACAGTTTGAATGTGTGTGGCATGAACCCGTCTTTATAAACCGCTCAGGTACATCGGTTCCTGTTTCTTTTTGTCACGGAATGTTAAACGGAGTAGACATTGTTTTTATAAGCCACCGTCAGTTTGCAGAAAAGAAAGCAGTCTATGTCTACACTCAAGAAGACGAAGATGTTGTTCCTACGCACCGACATGGCACCGGTCATATAGATGCACTTGAACTCAATGTTATTTTTCAAAAAGCAGTTGTTGCCTTTGGAGACACATGTTCTCAAGCAGATGCCCCTGACATTATTCACTGTCAAGACGCAACCGCTGCTTTGGTTCCTTCGCTAATGCATTTTAAAATGCAGCTTAGTCCCCTTAGTGCTCAGTTTTTTAAAAAGACAAAATGTGTTGTTACCATTCACAATGCAGGTCCTGGATATCATCATCAATTTGATTCGTTTGAACAAGCTTCGTTTATTACTTCTCTTCCTGCTTCCATGCTTTATGAAGGTTTGGTAGGACAAAAAGTTGAACCCTTTATGCTTGCTGCAAAACACGCACGCTTAACAACGGTTTCTCCTCAGTATGCACAAGAAATTTTAAACGGAACTACAGAGACAGATGGTTTGGGAAAAGCTTTCAAAGAATCTGGCATTTCTATAACAGGCATAACTAACGGTATAGACTTTGACAATTATGATCCGCGTAACACAAGTAAATCTCATCTTCCCTTTGCTTTTGACCCAGAACATAAAGAGCTAAAGGGAAAGTATTTGTGTCGCAAAGAGTTGTTAGAAAAGTATGCTCACATCAATGCTGGGCCTGTTTCACAAGTAGTTCGTTTTGGACATTTTGCTTTGCAAGAAGAAGCTTTTGTACTTATTTCTTACCACGGAAGAATTGTTCATCAAAAGGGAATTGAAATTCTTATTGATGCTTCACGGCAACTGTTGCAAAAAAAACTTCCTGTAAAAATTGTCTGCATAGGGCAGGGCGAAAGTGAACTAGAAGATAAACTTGCTTTTCTTTCTCGCGAGTTTGCAGGTAGTTTTGTTTTCTTCAAAGGATACGATCGTTCTTTATCTCGTTTGTGTACCGCTTCGGCAGATTTTTCACTCTTTCCTAGTTTGTTTGAACCCTGCGGTCTTGAAGATTTTATTTCTCAACTGTATGGAACTATTCCTCTTGCACACGCAACAGGAGGGCTTTGTAAAATTATTGATGAAGAAACAGGCTTTTTGTACAAGCCAGACACAAGCGAAAAAATGCTTGAAATTCTTGAACCGCTTATTCGCATAAAAATAAGTGCCCCTGACATTTTCTTACCCATGATTGCTTTTGCAGCTCAGAATACTCATGCAAAGTACAACTGGCAGTACGTCGCCGCTCAGTACGAAAGTTTGTATAACGAACTCTAGTTTTGGAAACTACACCCCACTGGGAACTGCGAAAGGCAAGCTTACAAAAGTAAGA
>DMQP01000064.1 GCA_003455655.1 Treponema sp.
CGAAAATACAGAAGCAGAAAATGAAAAAGAAGTTGCTGTAAACGAGAGTGCATCGATTGTGACCTCTACAGAAACAGTGAATTCAAACAGCACAAGAGACATAAATCCGAATGTCTATCCTGACATTGTGTCTGTGCAGGACCCTGAAGGTGTGTTTGAAGTTCGTGAAGATAAGGACTATATGGACTTATGGTGCGGTACGGAACACCTGCTTAGATTTAAAGCAAGTGAATTTGATGCTCATACATTTTCAAACGGTAATCATATTTTTATTGGTGAACTTAATGATAATCTGCATTATGGTAGTAATGTCTGTGTCTTTGCCAATGAAGAAACTCATGAGTTGATATTTCTTCTCAAAGATGGAAGGTTTCATAATAAAAGAAATTTCTTTTTTTACGAAGATGATAAGGCTGTTTGTTTTTTGCATGGTGCATGGGGAGATGGCGTTTATGCTTATGAGGTGTCTGAGTTTGGAGAAGTTAAAAAGCTTCTGGTTTTAAGCTATGGGGAGTATGTAGAGGTTTTTCCAGCCGGAGAATTTGGAATTTATGAAATAACAAATTCTACCATCGATAGCACAGTTCGTTATAAAATAGATGTAAAGAACTGGTCTGTTGAAAAACTGGGTACTCTGTACACTCTCGATCCAAAAGCAGCCACAAACGCACAACTAGCCATTGAGAAAAATTTAAAGCAGAACTTCTGGTCCTACAAAACCCTTCGCAACGATGAAAAGGAAATTTCAATCGCCAAAGACTATTCAGTCATAACTGTTAACGGCATTAAGTTTGCAAGTACTTCTTCCATACGAGGTGGTATAAGGTTTCTTTCGTTCAACGGAGAGGAGTATGCGCTTGTTAATTCAGACAAGTTGTGTCTTTTGCTTAAGGCTGACAATTCTGTGTATTTCTATGGTGCACTTCCTGGACTTTACACAGAAGACTTTGGCAAACCCTGTGCTATATCAGCTTCTTCGGAGTTGACAGAAAAATCAACTGTCTATGCTGCTTCAAATCTGAATGAGCTTGCAGGAAATACTCCCTGGGTAGAAGGAGTTGACGGCTTGGGAGTAGGGGAGTACATCGATATGGAAACTCCTCTTGCTGTCGGTGAAAATTACGGTGCAATGGGTGCGCTTGTTTTCTGGAACGGATTTATTTCCGCATCGAATCCCAATTCATACAAAAATAATGCCCGTGTTAAAGATATAGAAATATCTACTCCAGATGGAAAAGTTATTGCTACCGCTGAACTTGCAGACTCTGCCGCGCCTCAGGTGGTGAGTCTTCCGTCACAGGAGAAAAAAATTAGAATAAAAATTGTATCGGTATATGAAGGAGAAAAATGGAAAGATACATGTATTTCAGCAATTCAAGTTGTGCCTTATGTAACTTCATGGATGTATGCCTTATGATTTTTAGAAAAGCGTCTTTTTTTGTCTGCCTGTTCATGGTTCTGTTTTTTATGTCCTGCTCCAAACAGAGGGAGCCTGTCTATACTCCTGTTACAGAATCTGTTGATTCCGAAGACGGAAAGTACAGCGCATTTGTAAGCAGTGATAAAAAACTTGTGGTAAAGCGAAACGGTGATGGTAAAATTGTCAATGTGCAAGCTCTGGAGAATATCAACGATACTGCAGGTGTTTATGTAGTTCCTGCAAATAAAATTTGGTTCAATATATTTTCCGGTTACGGTACTAAGAAAACTTATTCCTGCTCTGTTCCAGCGGAGGAGTTTCTCGCTCAGGAATTTCCTTTGAGCGCAGCTACTGTTGGTGAGGTAAGGTTTGAGGGAAGCAAAATTCATATCGAGGGGATTCAAAGCGTTGCTGTCAAAGCAATGTCATTAGGTTCGGTTTTCAGGTATTATCTGGAAACCGGTAAAGGAGATAGAGGATGGGTTTCAAAAGATTATTTTAAAAACTATGTCGATGCACCCTACATGAGCGAAGATGGAAGCCAGACGAGTATTGTTTTGTACCGTTCTGCAACAGGAGCCGAAATTGCATTTAGTGAAGTGACGAATGAATTTGCCTATTCAGAAAAATCATTTTTTGAAAATCTAACATCTCAAGATTTACTAAGCAATGTATTTACTCCTTATACAAAACATGGAGTAGACGGATTCACCTATTATAGATTTCTTATGCCCGCACCTTTTTATGCTGGAGGTGGAATAGGACCTGGTGATATAAATGAACTTTCTGCCTCTTATGAAGGACCCTTTACATTTATAATTCTTAACGGTAAGAAATATCTTGTTCTTAAGAATCAAAATTACTGTGTTCTTATTGCAGAAGATAATTCTGTGTTCTTTGAAGGCTTAGGCTTGTTCCCAGGTTTTGCAAGCAGGAGTGGGAGTTCGTATTTGCGGGTAAAAAGTCCCTATGAAGTGGTCGAGTGCTCTTATGACGCTGCTGATTTGGAAAGCGTGGGCGGTTCACCATGGAGTGCCGGAAAAAAGAATTTTGGTATTGGAGCAGAAATAAACATTGAATGTACCAACACTTATGCGAATGGACTTTTGATTTTTAACGGTTGCACTTTGTATGACGATCCTTCATCGTACGAAAAGTATTCTCGCGCAAAAGAATTTGAAGTCTGCAAAAAAGATGGAACTGTGATTCAGAAAATTTCTTTGCTTGATATTCCAGAGCCACAGTTTTTTGCTTTTCAGGAAAATGTGACGGATGTGGTTCTTAGACTGACAGATGTCTATCGGGGTACAAAAAAGGAAACCTTCGTAAGTTGCATAAAGACCGTGCAGTGTAAAAATTACGAGCATCTGTATGACGAACTTAAATTTAAGGATTCTCTCAAAAGGGATTATATAAAGTTCTGCTCAAAGGATGGAGTTATTTTAACTCTGCAAAAGGATTTGTCTGCCATAAAAATTGATGGGGATGAATTTGTTGCCACACCGTTACAAAAGAATGACCTTACTTATCTTAAGTTTAACAATGCTGAATATCTTTTGCTCTGGTCGCCTTTATTCTGTACCTTGCTAAACTCTGATGGTTCTATTTTTTACAGCGGAACAAACAAAGAACTTATTTCTTCCGTTGACAGTTTTACATCTTCTGTAGAATTTGCCTCTTCTTCTCAACTGTCGGAATCTGATGGGGTTTATGATTCAAATAATTTGCAGAAACTTGAAGGTTGTATTCCTTGGGTGGAGGCGGACGAAGATTTTGGCCTTGGAGAATATGTTGAAGTAAAATCTGATTCAAACTTTAGTGCTTTGGTTTTCTACAACGGTTTTATTTCCTCCGAAAAGCCTTATCTATATGCTAATAATAATCGTGTCAGAAAACTTTGTCTGTATGACGACAAGGGGCAGCTTATTGATCGTGTAGAATTGGAAGATTCACCTTCTCCGCAAGTTGTCAGTCTTTTGCCGAATAGTTACCATTATGTTCGCATACAGATTGAATCAGTTTATCCCGGTGACAAATGGAACGACACCTGCCTTTCTTGTATACAGGCTGTTCCTGCTGAATCCTCTTGGGCTGTAACGATAGATTCGTCTGCTGATTAACGATAAGGTGCGTACCTTATTAGATAATGCTAAGTGTAAAAAAAGCGGCATCGCACATCTGTAGCAGGGGCGTACAGATGTGGCATCATGTTAACAGAAATTCTTGAGTTATAAAAAATCCATGGATGGATTTTTTATAACGGTATATTTCCATGCTTCTTTGCAGGAGCGACATGCTGTGCTTTGTCTGCTAAGAATTCAAGACTTCGTGCAACTCGTTCACGAGTTTCTTCGGGGTTAATTATTTCGCTAATGTAATTGCGTTGAGCAGCAACAGTTGGCGTCATAATGGTGTTGCGATATTCTTCAGACTTCTGAGCAACAAGAGCAGCCTGTGCAGGATCTTTCATTTCCTTTGCATAGAGAATTCCCAGTGCTCCTTCTGCTCCCATAACTGCAATTTCTGCTTTTGGCCATGCATAGACAAAATCCGCACCCAAGTGCTTTGAACACATTGCAATGTATGCTCCACCGTAAGCTTTTCTTGTTATAACGGTAACTTTGGGAACAGTTGCTTCACTGTATGCGTAAATGACTTTTGCTCCGTGACGGATAATTCCCTTCTGCTCTTCATCTGGTCCGGGAAGGAATCCTGGAACATCAACAAATGTTACAAGGGGAACATTAAAGCTATCACAGTAGCGTACAAAGCGTGCAATTTTATCTGAAGCATCGCAGTTCAAAAGACCACCAATGTTTGCAGGGTTGTTAGCAACAATACCAACAGATTTTCCTTCAATCTTTGCAAAACCTACAACAGATACCGTTGCAAATTCTGCCATAACTTCAAAGAA
>DMQP01000203.1 GCA_003455655.1 Treponema sp.
AGCATACTGGAGTAAGAGAGCGACGCGGCATCCGTGTCGCTCTTTGTTTTTAAAGAACTTTATGTTTACTCTTTTACCTTTTTTTTGTATATTTATAGAAGAAGTATTTTAGGAAGCAAAAAATGGCAGGCAAACGCGACTATTATGAAGTTCTTGGCATAGACAAGAGCGCAGATAAAGAAACAATCAAAAAAGCATACCGTAAACTTGCGGTAAAATATCACCCCGACCGTAACCCTGGTGACAAAGAAGCTGAAGAAAAATTCAAAGAGGCTACCGAAGCATACGAAATTTTAAGCGACGATCAAAAGCGTCCTATCTATGACCAGTACGGATTTGCTGGCCTTGACGGAATGGGCGGTGGTGCAAGTGGCGGTTACAGTCATGCCTTCCACGACTTTAGCGATCTCTTTGGTGGTGCTGGTGGTGGATTCAGCGATATTTTTGAAAACATTTTTGGCGGTGGAATGGGAGGCTTTTCTTCTAGTTCACGTAGCCGTAACAGTAATGATGGTGCAAGTCTTCGCTACGATCTTGAAATTTCTTTCAAAGAAGCTGTTTATGGTTGTAAAAAAGACATTCGCTTTAGCCATCACGAAACCTGTTCTTCTTGTGGCGGTACTGGTGGCGCTGCGGGTTCAAGCCGTAAGACTTGTCCGTCTTGTCAGGGTGCGGGGCAAATTAGACGAAGTGCAGGCTTTTTCCAAGTTCAGCAGACTTGTCCTACCTGTAATGGCAAGGGCACCATTATAGATCATCCTTGTTCTGCATGTCAGGGTAGTGGACTTCAAGAAAAAAGTAAGGTTATGACCATTAGTATTCCTGCTGGTGTTGATGACGGACGACGCATTACAATTCCTCATCAGGGCGATGCGGGCACAAACGGTGGTAAAACAGGCGACCTTATTATTGTTATTCATGTTGCAAGTGACCGCTATTTCGAACGCGGAGAAAATGACTTGTATTGTGCTGTTCCCATAAGCATGTCTCAGGCTGTTTTAGGTGCAGACATTACCATTACTTCTCTTGACGGACGCAAAATTGTGCTTAAAGTTCCCGCCGGAACTACTCACGGTAAAATGTTGCGCATAAAAGAAGAAGGCGTACCTTATGCATCTTCTTCCAAAAAGGGCGATCTGTATGTAAAAGTTATTGTGCAACTGCCCACAAAACTGAACCGCCAGCAGCAAAAAGTTATGGAAGAGTATGCGGCTTTGGAAAATGCAAGCAAAACACCCGATCTTATTCCTCTTTCATCCCTTGGAAGAATGTAAAAGTCGTAAAAAAACGCAAAAATTAAAATTTTTTTACATATATGCCGAAAATGTGATATAATAGTTTCTATTGAGGTGTATATGTATAAAACACGAAAACGTCTTGTTCTGTATCTAAGCCAAGTTGTTCTTGCTGCTCTACTTGTCGTACTTATGGTAAGTATTGCCAACATGGTTTCTACAAAACAGTTGTCTTCTTTCCGTTTGTTCCTGAGCATTTTTGCTTTTGTTGCATTTATTGTTCTGTCAATGCTTGTCTTCCACTTCCGGAAAAATTTATACAACAAAATAGAAACAACCTCCCTACACATGGGAGAAACCTCAATTTTGACTGATTTTATTCACCGTCTGCGTTTCTGCTATTCTCTCGATGACTTATACGAAGCTATCTCTGATGTGCTAGAACAAAAAGGTGACTGTTCTGTTCTTCTTATAGACACTAACCGCAACTATATTTTGTACAACAGTCCCAGCCGTCTTACTTCTCGTCCAGATGTTGTCGAACGCTTAGGCATGAACTATCCCGACGGTTGGGCAGAAGGTGTTCACTTTATGGACGATAACATGGGAATTACGCTAGACCCTTCCGAAGCACGCGGATTTTTCTTGTGCTTTAATCATCATCATCTTTATGTCTTCTGTCGTTATACAAAACTCTTTGACCGTGTAATATACGATTCTCTTCTTGAAGAGTTTACTCGCTTCTTAACTCGTGCAGTTACCATTGCAAACCTTTCAGAAATTTCTTCACTGTCACAAGAATGGCAACAGCTTGCAGACACTCAGCGTTCATTCCTTCCTTTGGAAATGCCCAAAATAGACAAGCTTGCAGTTGCTGCATACTTCCGTCCTTTGGTTAATGTTTCGGGAGACTATTATTCTGTTCTTCCAATTGATGACCACAAGACACTGCTTATGTTAGGAGACGTTTCTGGTAAAGGTCTTGCTGCAGCATTAGTTATGGGTTTGGTTATGAACACCGTAAAGATTCTTGAAAACAAAGAAGATCTTCCTGCTATGATTCGTGCGGTAGATAAAGCCATTAAGGGCATGAAACTTCAAGATAAGTATACGGTTCTGTTCTTGGGTATTGTAGATACACAAAAAATGACTATCCGTTATGTAAATGCATCTATGTCTGACCCGCTTATTATTACTCGTGCACCTGACGGATACCGCATTAAACCCCTTACTTCAAACTGTTCTCTTGTTGGTATTATTGATATTGATGATGTCACGGTAGATGAAATGCGTCTCTTCCGTGGAGATGTTATCTTAATGTCTTCAGACGGTGTTTCTGAAGTTATGGATGAAAACGGAGTTGAACTTGGTACAACAGATTTGTATCAAGATACAATCCGCCGTAGTGCAGAAAAAATGCCGCAAGAATTTATAAATGATGTTGTCGATTTAGTATTCGATTACAACGGTGGTAAAAAATTGCGTGACGACGTTACTATGATGGTTGCAAAGGTGGTAGGCTGATATGGTATTTCTATTCATTAACATAATTGCATGTGCCGCTCTTATTTGGGCTTCATTTAACATTGATACTCGTTATGGTATTCATAAAAGTACACATCCACTTATTAACTTAGTGCTTTTGTGTGCAACACTTAT
>DMQP01000001.1 GCA_003455655.1 Treponema sp.
ATAAGCGTTAGAAAAATTTATCTACCAGTGAAAACATATTTAAGCGCAGAAACAGCACTTATTAAACCGCGACCTGCTGCAAGAAGGCACAAAAGGTTAATGGGGAAAACCCAGCGTAAAAAAACCATTCCTGCAAAACCTAAAAGAGCTTGTCCTAAACCGCGAGCAACTTGTCCCATTGCATCAGATCGTGTTGGTTTTTCGGTATTTCGAGATGTATAGGTGTACGTGTAGTGATTTTGTGAATTCTGTGTGTAATTGTCTGCATTCTGACCGTTAAAAAATTCCCAGAAAGGATCTCCGCGTCCACCGTAGCCATAGCCTGTTTGACCAGTCCAGTCATAATAGCGTTCTTGCTGTTGCGTTTTGTATGAACGGTAAGCGTCAGAAGTGTCTGTTGAGCCGTAAGCGTCATACTGTCTGCGTTTTGTTTCATCACCTAAGACAGAATAAGCTGCATTTATTTGCTTGAATTTTTCTTCGGCACTGGCATCGCCCGGATTGCGGTCGGGGTGATACTTAAATGCGAGGTTGCGATATGCTTTTTTAATCTCATCTGCGGTAGCTGATTTTGTCAGCCCCAACGTTGCGTATAAGTCTTCCATAGGCTCTTCTTAAAGATACAAAAAAATTCTTTTGTATGCAAGTTTTTTTTACACTAATAACAAAAATTTACTTAATGATAACCCAAGTTGCCCCGCTACCACCGTTGTTTCCATCGGGGTGTCCAGAGCTTCCCATTCGTGCATCTTTTTCAATAAAGAGACGAACCATGGGTCCTAACACAGGGTCTGCTCCGTGACTGTGATTTCCCTTGCCGTGAATAATCATAATTTTTTTTAAGCCACGCCTTTTACAGTCACCAACAAAAGCATCAAGTCGATTCCATGCTTCATCTTGAGTAAGACCATGCAAATCTATAGTCGCCTCAGGTCGCATAGTACGCAAAAACTCTCGGTCTTTCATCTTAACTTGAAGTTCACGCTCTTGAACTACTTTGTCTTTATCTACGGTTCCGTAACGATTAAGCCAAGCTGTCATAGCCTGTCGTGCATTTTGTTCAATAACCTCTTGTGGTTTTTCTTCTTCCATGAAAGAAGCATTTGCTTTTTTGTGTGAAACTTGCACCTGTTTTTTTTCAGGTTTTGTATGTTGAATATTTTCCCACTGCGAAAGAATGTCACCGAATGAAGTCAACGCGATCCTCCTCTACCCAGCCCTTTAGTTCTGCAACTTGAATGTAAACCCAACCTCCAGCAGACTGTTTTACTTTTACTCTTGTTCCGCCAGGAATTTCTACACCAGAAGATCCATTTTCTTCGGGAATACTGCACAACTCTCCACCACGGAATAAAGCTCCTGGAGAAAAAACATAAGCCGCTTCAATTGCTGCAGGAATTGCAGATGCAACCATCAACATAATAAAGACAGCACCAGAGGGAATCTTTTTGAAAACAAACATGACAACTGCAATTGCTAAAAACAAAACTGACAGTACACAGAACAAAACAAAAAGAGGCACACTGGGTTCAAAGCCATCTGGAGAAAGACCTGCACTAACTTCTAGAGCACGACGAGCACGAGTCACACTGGTTAAAGGAAAACGCCAGCGTTCTGCACATCGAAGTGAATACAATGTTTTGTATGATTCACCTGTCAAACCAACAGAAACAGGAGCAAGCGTTTCTACAGGCGGAGAAGCAAAGGCATAAGCAAAAACACTTTCTGATGGAGGAAGCGAAACCGACGACTGCACTTGTGAAGCAGGAACTACCGAAACAGAATACTGAGGTGTCGTTATGTCAAACAGAGAACCGTTGTATGCGGTTGCTCGTAACTGAATGTGAGGAAAAGTTCCTTCACCTTCTGTCAGCGGTCTCCATCTAAAAGTTGCAACAGGAACAGCATCTGGAGAAAATTCTGTTCCACGGGGACTGCTTGCTTTTATGTCGTAACGTTTTAATTCTTCAAAGAGCGCATCTTCTGGAAGTTCCCAAGAATAGCCTACAATCTGAAGTGCATATTTTACATAGACTGTAAAATCAACTGTTTCTCCAGCAACAACAGAAAGACTGTTAGAACGAGCGTCAAACTTTGGATTTGAAAAAAGCACAGAAAGTTCTGGAGTAATAAACTGAGGATTTTGATACACCGTTACTCGTGCAAAGGGAATCCGATACTCTCGGCGAGCAATGCGCACATATACAGAAGGGATTGTGTAAGTTCCCGGTTTTGAAAATTGAACACGAAGTTGAACAGAAGTTCCAGCAATGCGTTCCACACCATTTTGATTTAAAATCAAATCTGATTTACGAGATGAAATAAACTGAACATTATCTGCAGAGACATCAAAAAAAACTTGCACATCTTCTGGCTGAACATCAGTGATGTCGAGTGTAAAAAGACATTCTTGATCTGTAAAAAAATAACTTGCTGAAGGAGAAAACTCAAGAGAAGAAATATATGACTGGCTTACATCTGCACTAACAGAAAAAACTGAAAGCACACATGCAAACAACCATGCACACCGTTTTAATAATCTGCTGCGGTTGTACTGGGTGACTGCTGCTGACTTTTCCATTGCTTCTGTTCATTCTCCCTTATGATTGTATAGAGCGCCTGTTCTAACACATCAGAATCTGAGTTTGTTGAAACAGGTGTAAGTTCTGATTCTGCTGCATTAGCCTGACTAACAGACTGTCGCAGAGAAAGTTCCAAATTTATTTTTGCATCAATGCTTGAACTGTCAATTCTGAGTGCATCTCTAAAAAAAGAAGCTGCCCGTTGATAGTCTCCGTTTTGATGAGCGACAATTCCTGAATTATACAGCACTGCAAATTTAATTGACTCAGGTGCATCTGCTGAAATTGCATTGAACCTTCGTAAAGCAGCTTCACTTTCGTCTTGCATTAAATATGTTGTCGCAAGTCCATAGAGTGCGTAATCCATTAACTCTGTGTCATTTGTTTCACTTGCAATATCACCTACTTCAAGATAATGTGCTACTGCTTGCTGATAATTTTTTCTGTTCCACTGAATAGAACCTTCAAGCAGTTTTGTTCCAGCCTTAAAACGTTCAGAACAACCACTTAACAAAAGCACCAGCGAAACAGCCGCAAGTGTTGACTGTTTTTTTCCGGGGAAAGTAAATTCAGAAAAAGTGTAAGACAAAATAAAAAACACAATCGCAAGAAGAATAAAAAGAGAGTTACGGTCTACGGTCTGCACTTCATAGGCAACATTTGCACCACTTTCTTCTTGAGTAGTTTTGTCAGGGAGTGTATTCAAAAGCGCATAGGCAGAACCAACTTGCGAAGCATCTATATAAATAACAGAAGGAAGTGATGTAGATGAATCAAGCATGTTTTTTTTCTGAACAGAAGAAACCGTTTTTTCAAGTGACTGAGAACGCAATGCAGTACGAACACGAGTTGTTCCATCGCCAGCTAAAACTTCTGTTTCGCGTTCAGACCCAAAGCCAACAATAGCAACTGGTATTCCGTAGCGAACAGCGTTGTTGAGTGCTGACGAAAGAGAACTGTCAGTTTCATCGCCATCTGTAAAAAGCCAGATTCTTCCTGCAACAGAAGACTGCTGAGGAAAAGAAGCAATAGCTGCTTCAATACCTGCACCAAGACTTGTTCCTACAGAAGTCATCATTGAAGGTGAAAGCACATGAAGCATTCCTAACACTGTTTCTCTGTCATCAGTAAGAGGAACAATAACAGCACCATCGCCTTTTGCAATAACAACAGAAACACTTGTTCCCGGCATTCGCTCAAGTAACTCTGATGCATAACTTTTTGCAGATTCAAGACGAGTCATTCCGCCAGGAGCATCATCTGCATTCATACTGTACGAAATATCAAAAACTAAAGAAACTGCATTTCCATTTTTCTGAACAGGAACAGCAATAGTTCCCCACGAAACACCAGCACAGGCAACAACTAACATTACAAACGAAAGCGAAATAAAAATAATTCGTGCAGCAAACTTGCGTCTTATCAAAGTAAGTCGTGAAGGTGTGATTGTTTTAACTAAATGTCTATAGCGATGTATTGAATACACAACAAAGGGAAGAATAAGAATTAAAAAATACAAGACAAGAGGATGTGCAACAGAAAAATTCATAATACCTCCTGCAAAACAAGACGACGCAAGGCCCACGCTAGAACAAGAAGAATTGCGGCAAAGGCAACAAAATAACGAGCATACGAAGCATCACGATTTTTCAAATGATAGGCCTGAGCTGTACTTTCATTTTTAGCAACAGCAGCAAGTGCTTGAGAAAGCGCACTAACTGTTTCTACACTGTAAAATTTTCCATCTGCTTCAGAGGCAATTTGAGCAAGTGCAGTTACATCATAATTCGAATTCAAAAATCCTGAATACTGTTGTCCTGTTTTTGGATCTGCATATTCAATTTGAACAGTACCTTTTGTTCCAACTCCTAACACATAGAGCGAAATATGTTTTTCTGCAGCAAGACGAGCGGCAGTGTGAGGGTGAACTGTTCCCGCATTATTTTCGCCATCGGTAATAAGCACAATTGATTTTTTAGGAGCAGGAGAAGCATCTAAGTGCATGATGGCACAACTGAGTCCTGTTCCTATTGCAGTACCGTCGCCCATTTCGCCTACAGAAAGTGAATCGAGGCGGTTAAAGAAAGTGCTTTGATCGAGTGTTGGGGGAACAACAACAGCTGCTTCTTTCGCCATAGCAACAAGACCAAACTCTTGTCCTGCATTCTGTTCAACAATAGTACGAATTGCGTTACGAGCAAGATTAAGACGCGTAGTACCGCCAATATCTTTTGCTGCCATAGAAGGACTTGTGTCTATAACAAAGAGAATGTCTGTTCCGCGCGAAGTAAAAACTTTTTCTTGATGGTGCACCACAGGATCTGCAAAGGCTACAACCATACACACAAATGCAAGAACTACAAGCAAACGAGCAAGAGATGAAATAACATTCATTACTGAATTATTCCATGAAAAACTTGACCCGTTCCAATCGCTAATGGTAAGCGGAAATGCAATACGAGAAAAAACTTTTACCGAACGAAGATAAAAGAAAACTGGCAGTGCAAGTAAAAAGAAAAAGGCAGCAGGATTATCGAAACCAATCATACAGCATCCTCCTTTTTACTATTTCGTTTTTCAAAAAAATCTATTAAAGAAAGTGTTTGTGCAACAATCTGTTTTTTTTCGTCAGGAAGGAAAACAGCACAATGTTCTTCTACTGGTAACAAGGCGGCATCTGCTGAACCTAAAGCATAACGAATGTAATCGGTACGAACAAAAAGTGAAGACAATTCAGCAACAGATGTTTCTTGCTGTTGAACAAGAGAACCGCCCACTGCTTGTTCAATAACAGAATAAATTCTGTTTGAAGGAATAGACATAAACTGGGAAGCAAAACGATACTGCAAATATGAACGCATAATATGCTGCCATTGTTCTGCACAAAGTGAATCGGGAATTTTTTTAGTAAGTAGCTTTTTAATTTTGTGTTTTGCACGCAAAGCATTTCGTATAAATCCAAGACGAGACTTAATACCACCAACACTATCTATAAAATCTGACAAGTGAACTAACAGAAGCACAAGAAGAATAACAAGTACAATACCTGCGACAATAATTGCCCATAAAATATAATTTGTTTCTGGAAGATTTTGCGGAGACACAGCACCTCGAATTACACTTACATTCATTTTTTGAGAAAGAGAAGAAACAGTTACTGGTAAAAAATCAACATAGTTAATATGTTCATCAGAATTAAAATTACAAGCTGCATTTAAATCAAAAGGTGCAAAATCAATAACACCAGGTTCCCAGGGAACAAGAGTTAAAACAATGGTGTAAGAAAAATCATTTCGTTCTAAAACAGCACTTTCTACAGTACACACTTTTTCTTTTTGCGTAAAGGCATCAAGAGTTGTATCGAGTCTGACTGAATTGCCCCGCACTTGATTTGCAGGAAGTAAAGCAAAATAATCTACTGGTGTGTGAAAGGTAAGTCGCACTTCTGCACTGTCGCCCACATATATTTCTTTGGGAACAACAACTTGCTGAACAACTTCAACAGAATCAATCTGGCAAAAAACAGACACTGAAGAAAAGAGAAAGAATACTGCGCACAAAAACAAACGAACAGAACGCATCTTACCGCAACTCCCGTGCAGAGAAAAAATGCGTTAGTTCTGCACTTGCATCTTGTTCGGTACTAAGCAAAAAGGGAATACCTCCGTGACGCAAACAATCTTTTTGCCACTGTTCTACATGGCGCTGATTACTTTCTGACCATGCTCTGGAAAAGGCAGGAACTGATGTAGGAAGCATAGTACGCTGACCTGTTTCTGAATCAACAAAGGGAATTGTTCCAACTTCGGGAAGACGAGTGTCTGAAGGGTCTGTAATACGAACTGCAACCACATCATGCTTTTGGCACAAACGGGCAAAGGGAGTAATCCATCCTGCGGTACGGAAATCAGAAAAAATCATAACAAGCGAACGCTTTTTCAAAAGTTTTGCAGCTCCTTGCAAGGCGGCATCGAGCGCTGAACCTACTGGAATAAAAGCTTCATCTTCTTGTTCTTCAAAATCTTCAAAGCGAGACAAGAGCATGAGTGTTTGATTTTTTCCTACTTTTGGGGCACAAGAAAATTTAACTCCTGCGTCAAAAACTACAGCGCCAACAGGGCTTGAGTTATGTTCAGCTGCAAGAGAAAGCAAAGAAGCACATTCAAGGGCAACTGACAATCGAGATTTTTTTCCAGAACCAGTACACATAGAACGAGACGCATCAACTAAAATAAAGACACTCAACTCTCGTTCTTCTTCAAACATTTGCACAAAGGGTTTTCCCATGCGTGCCGTAACATTCCAGTCAATGGCTCTTACATCATCTCCACGAAGATATTCACGAACTCCGCTAAACTCAATTCCTTGACCGCGATAGAGCGATTTAAAAGAACCGCTTCGCATTCCATCGGCAAGAGCAAGAGAACTAAGGTGTAAGAGGCTCGCACGTTTGGCAAGCGAATTTTGATCCACGGCACTCCCCCTTAGGGAACGGGCATAAGGTCTACGATTTTTGCAATCAAGTCATTTGCAGTTACATTATCTGCAGATGCTTCGTAGCTAAGAACTAAACGATGAGACAGAACACGACTTGCAACCGCCTGAACATCTTCTGGTAAAACAAAACTGCGGTTTTCAAACAGAGCGTTCACTTTAGCACATTTAAGCAAAGCAATTCCTGCGCGGGGAGAAGCACCAAATGAAATGTAGCGAAGAATGTCGTTACGGTGCTGAGCAGAAGATTGATGCTGTGTGGGACGAGTAACAGTAATAAGAGAAACAATGTACTGAAGAATTTTATCATCAGCGGTAATGGCATCTACTGCGGCACGACATTTTTGCAAAACTTGAGCAGAAAGAATTTTCTTTACGGGAACTTCATTTGCTTTTCCCATTGTGCGCACAATTTGCATTTCGTCTTCGGGCTGAGGATAGGGAACTTCAAGCTTCATCAAAAAACGATCTAATTCTGCTTCGGGAAGACTGTAAGTTCCTTCTTGTTCAATGGGATTTTGTGTTGCTAAAACAAAGAAGGGGTTAGGCAGTTTGTAAGATGTTTCGCCTATAGTAACTTGCTGTTCTGCCATAGCTTCAAGCAGAGCAGACTGAACTTTTGCAGGAGCACGGTTTATTTCATCTGCAAGAACAACATTAGCAAAAACAGGACCTTTGCGTACAGAAAAATTACC
>DMQP01000110.1 GCA_003455655.1 Treponema sp.
CTTTTCCATTAGTACCGTCTGCAATAGAACCTATGCGAAGCATTTTATCACCATTAAATGTTTCATTTCCGGGTTTACCCCATTTGCTTGCAAAGAAAGAATAACAGTCTGCTTGGTTGTCGTTACTTTCTCCACCTGCTGCAACTCCATAGGTATTACCGTTGGGGTCATAGGTAAAGGCAGAGCACTGTATAAAGTCTCTAGAACTAACCCATTCTGCATACGAATTGCCATTAGGCATACACCACTTTAAGCGGCCGTTACAGAAGGCAAAACCCACTACGCCTGAATTGGGGTTAATCTTCATCATAACATCAAGGGCACTTGAGTTTTCTGGTATAGCGGCCTTTGTGTTTATTTGCCATACATCAAGTTTAACATCGTCGGTAAGGTTATTGTTGTTGGCATCGTTAGGCTGGCGGTTATAGTAATGACTGTAAATTCCAAAGTTACCCGTTATTCCTATATCCTCCGCTGTATAACCATTGTCTATGTAGTTATAGTCTCCACAAGAGTCATTATAGTTCTTGTTGTTAAGCGACAGTATAGTGCCATTACGCAACTCAAAGTCACCAGAATAACAGTTTTGGTTAAGCGTATAGCCACCACTACCATTTGTAGCAAGCGCAACTGCAGCTTTAGATGTGTCATCTGGTACCAAGTACGCAGTTGAACCTACTGTGTTATAACCACTTACGTTTATGGTTTCATATTTTGTGTTTGAACCCAATTTTGTCTCGTAGGTAATGTACACAGGGTAGCGTCCTCTTGCAGTTCGTGCAAAGGCAGAAGGAGTTGTCTTACTTGCTTTTGACAAAGAAGTGGTAACGCTGGTAATGTAAGGTACAACATCCATTACATACGAAGCGGCAGTATTGTTTCTACTGTCATAGGCTTTTACGGTTACAGAGCAGTCAAGTCCTACGGCTGAGGTCATTTTCTGAGTGTCAATGTCCAGTTCCCAAAGAAGACTGTGTCCGTCCTGAGTAACACCGCCGTCCATAATTGCTAAAGACCAACCCTTTGTTTCTACGAGAGCAAGTTTTGCTTTTGTTGCATTGTCCCAAGTTCCCTTTTCTGCATCATAGCTTCCCAGTGAACTTGCATCGTCATCTGCAAATTCCCATGCACCATTGGTAAAGGTTGCAAGTTTTGTTTCTGCTCCAGCTGTCTGTCCATTCAGCTGCATTTGACTTACCGTAAAGGTAAGTTTTTTAAGTTTTGTTTCGTCGCTTGCACTTCCCAAAATGCGTATAATACCTGAAACTTTAGGATCTGCGTCATATTCGCGACCTTGTGCTCTCTGGTTAACACCACCAACAGCAGTAATAACTTTTGCCCAGTCGGCTTCAAGTTCAATATGTCCCATAGTACCACTTGCATTGCGGTATACACTATTGTCTTCGGCACTCTTCCAGTAGAAAGGTTCTACTGCTGCGTTAGGAACAATATCGTCTACAGTATCTACAATAACAGGGAACTTAATAAAGGCCCACTGGCTGTCTTTTCCTTGAGTCTTTTCTTCGGTTTCGTCCCAGAAGGTAATGCCTACCCACTTTTGTGTTGTAGTTACTGTTTGTGTTGTTGCATTATACTTGCGGCTTTCGTAAGCAGTAAGTGCTGAATTTGCAAGTTCAAATCCACCCTTAGCAGAAATATGTGCACTTATAGACTGAGCACTTCCTGTTATGTCAGCAGTAAGTGCTGCTAGTTCAGTAGCTGTCTTAAGTGTTGCTTGCGTTCCCGTAGAAGTTGCTGTTCTTACGGCAGTTTCTGCAGAGTCAGTAATTTTATACGTTGCAAGAAGTGCTCCATTACCGCCTACAAATTCTGGCAAGAGCAACATACCGTCTTTTAGCATGTAGGTATCGGCAAGAGCATTTTCAACTGTATATTCAGCAGAAGCCTGTCCGTTTGTAAGTGTTGAATAGTATACAAACTCGCCAAACTCTACACCACTTGCAGTAGGACTGTCGCCTGTTTGGGTAATAGCTTCTTCTGCAGTAAAGTCATACTTACCGTTACCGTTTAATTCAGTTGCAAGCAGTACTTTTGCAATACGAGGACGGTTGTTGTATATGCTTGAAGTACAAACACCATGAGAAAGGTTACCTGCAGCATCAATTGCAACAACATGAATATTTACAGGACCGTCTGGTATACGATCAGAATAAAGGCTTGCAGACCAAGTGTATGTACTTCCCTTAACTACAAGCTTTTCTACCATGCCGTCGTGGTCGTCGTTTGTCGGAACATCATAGTCTCCGTTTGTAGGTCCTTCAGTAACACGCAAGTGATCAACAACCTGTGCATATACAAAGCGAACATCTTTGAAGTCTGTGCTTACTGCAGGACTTATAGAAACAGTGTTTCCATTTTTAGCGGTAATTCTACGGTATGCACCACCAATCTTTACTAAACCGCCAACTCTAATGTTGTCGTTTGCACTTATACCAGCAACAGTAATACTTCCTGTGTCAGGACGAGTTGCATTAGTAACGTGCCAGCTATAGAGATTGTCATCTAAAGTAAGCGGATACGTTGCATCGCTTACATTTGCACGGTTTCCAGACGCATACAGGGGGTTGTATACACGGTCACCGTTAGCAGTAGAAGTGCGTTCAAAGTAGAAGGCAAGATATAAAAGTCCACTACCCGCTTCTTCTACGGTGTCACCAAAAGTAAATACCCTGTTAGTGTTCTGAACATAATTTGTTGTTTCGTCTATATTCTGTTCCTTACTCTTAAGGCGCAGAGAATTAGTTGAAGAAGTTGTACTGTCGCTTGTGTTGTACAAAGACGGAGCAGTAGTGTCTATGTTAATACGAATATCAAGAGGTTGGTCCTTACCAGAATCGTCAAGCGCTTTCATGCGTGAATAAATAAGACCGTCTGTTGCTGTTGAAAGCGGAACTTTAATGTATGCATGACTTTCGTCTGACGGGTTGGGGTAAGAGAAGTCTGTTGATGCAGTATAGTTAATACCAATGTTACTTCCAATGGTGTCAAATGTTACGCTATCAACCTTTATGTCATCGCTCAGATTTGCTTCAAAGTACCAAGTAATACCTGGCTTTCCTGAAATGTACATATTGTCAGAGTATTCGTATTCAATTTCAGCAGTTGAACCGTTATAACCAATGACTTTCTTTGAACTAATAGTAGGAACAGTCCTATCGATTGCTACAAAAGCTTCTGTGTTCCAACCACGTGTAATGCCATTCATATCAAAAGCTGCTGCACGAATACGCATCTCTGGGTTGGGTTCACCTTCTGCACCAGTGTGTCCAGCGTATGAAACATTAGAAGTTATAACAGTAAGCTGCCATGTTGAAGTACCCTCTGCAACAAAGCCCCAGTCATTTGCATTGGCGGTTGTAGAACCTCTGAGTGTATTTGCAGAGAAAGCTGTTCCCCATGCATGCAAGAATTCATAGTCATCTTCGGTATAACTACCGTCACCGTTTACATCAAACTGAACAAGTACTTCTTTTACACCGTTTGCTGCTGTAGCGTAACCGTTTATTTCAAGCTGTCCACCAACACCAACACGTTTCGGCTCTCCGTCTATAACCTGATTGTTTACAGGATAGGTAAGGAAAGCTGAAGCCTTACCAGAGTCAGTATCTACAGTAACAGTATACGAGGTATCAATGCCTCTGTTACCCAGTATATCTTCAATTAAGAAGTACACAGGAACTTTCCATATGCCTACACGGTTAGCTTCCAAGTCTGTATAAGTTGAATTAGCGTAGTACAGTATACAATTTTCATTGTCGGTATCAGGAGAACTAAAGGGTATACTGATTGTTGCAGTGCTATCAAGAGTAGTCCATGCACTTTCACCTGCACGCTGTGTGTCAGCTGTAATGCCAGCAGCAACTTCTGCTTTGGTAGGAATCATCCACTTGATGACATTTATTCCAGAACCACCAGTATTGTCGTCTGCGCTACCAATTATTTCTGTTGTAGTAGTAACATAGTCGTTTGCAGTCGGAGAACCAATAGTAATAGTTGGAGCAATGTTATCCACAATTACATTACGAGTCATCTGTGCAGAAGTACCAGCAGCATCTGTTACCTTTATACTTACAGCCTGAGAACCACTTGCGTATGCGTTATCAAGTACAAAAGGACCAACTGTATAGGTATAGTCGCTTGTACCATCTTCGTGATCTAATTTAGTATTTGTGGCGTTAAGTGTTTTTGCTACACCGCCAATCTTAAGTTCAATAGCACCACTTGCTGCCATACCTGCATCTTCTTGAACAACAATGCGTGCATAAAGAACATTGAAGTTTCCACCGAAGGGAATGTTTGCAGCATTAGACCAATCGGCAGCACTTCCTGCTTCTGGAGCATAAGAAGCAACTTCTGTGTCAGTATCAGTTGCCGCTTTAGACAAATGAATTTTCTGTATCTTTGGTGCTTTTGTATCTACAATAAAGCTAATTGCTTCTTTTACATCAACATCTGCTACATCTTTGAAAGAAATGTAAGGACGTGTCAACTGTGCATCTGCGGCAGTATTAGCATTAGTAAAGGTTCCGTCAGCATTATCAATACAGTAAATAAACCATGACTTCTGACCATCTCCACTAGAGGCAGTAGCAGTAAAGTTACCATTAGAAACAGTAAGTTTTGTCCAGCCGTTGTTATTAGTAAGTGTAGGCCATGTTGTAGGAACGGTTGTAGATTCTATAATCCACAAACCTTTTACCAAACCATCATCGTCTGTAATGCTTCCGTAAACTTCTGAACTCTTAAGCAAAGTAGAACCGTCGCTTGTAATGTTAGAAAGCGTAATCAAAGGTCTATCTGCATCAGGATCAATAGCGTAAGGATGAACAGACACTGAAGTATTACCTGCAATATCTTCTGCTAGAAGTTTAAAGTAAACAGGCACTGCATCATTTGTGTAAGTCTTATTTCCTAACAGTTTAATAACATCATTTTCTTTGTAAGTTACTGGAAGTCCTTTGAATTCCCAGTTGTAAGTATCTGCACCAGTAAGAACTGCATCTTTTGTTGAACCATTCGTTTGTGGCAACTGAACCAAAGTATCTGCATTGGTAATGGTTGCATCATTTGAACTATAGCTGTAGTAAAGAGAAAGTTTTCTTACAGAAGTATTGTCTGTTGTTGTTCCGCGGAAATCAACAGTTCCGTTAAGAACGGTATTGTCAGCAGGAGAAGCAACCGCTGATGCAGGAGCTTCTTCGTCTATTACCATAGTAAAGAAAGTCTGAGGCTGACTGTTTTGTGCAACATCGTAAGCAGTAAGTTTGTAAGTTCCGTCAATAAGATTTTCTTTAGCAATTACTGCTTTCCATGTTTTTATTGAAGTTTTATCAGTGATATTTGCGTAAGAATCAAATGAACTTTCGTTTGTACTCAGCCATGTTTTAAATGCACTAGCACTTGCAGACTGAGCAGAAGTCAAATCTACTGTTGAATAAGTGAACGTTGCGGGAATGTTTGTCCTATTGTTTCCACTACCAATGTAGAACTGTGTAAATTCATCAACACCACTGTTTCCGTCAGATACAGTGCCGTATACAACTAAGTCAGATTCCTTGTCTGAATAGATAGTGCCAGTTGCTTTTTCATACAAATCGGCATCGTAAGTAAAATATGCTGAACTCAAAGAAGGAGCAATTTGGTCAATGCGAACAGTATAAGAAGATACACTACTCTTATTACCAGACTTATCTACTGCCTGAACATACAAGACATTAGCACCGCGTTTAAATCCAGAAGGAGTAATTGTGTATGAAGTGGGGCTTGCACTTCCGTCTGCATTAAGCAAAATTTTTCCAGAACCAGCAAGAGTAAGTCCTGTAATGTCGCCTTTAGTTACGGCTGCATTAATTGTATTTTGAGCAGCTGTTGTAGCGTCTGAAGATTTAACAACATAGTAGACTTCGTTTACACCAGAAGTTGCTTCTGTAAACTGTCCGTTTACACGCAAGGTTTCGTTTTTATACCATGAAGTAAGTTCATTATAAAGACGGTTACTTATGTTCAAATCACCGGTTGCTACAGGAGCTACAGTATCTATAGTTGTGGTAAAGGTCTTTTGTTCGCTTGTACGGTTTGCTGCATCTTTTGCAACAATAGTAAAACTCCATACACCGTCTGAAGCACCAGCACCATTAAGTCTAATAATTGCATTCTGAGTAGAAATACTGTCTGCATCAAAAGACTCTATCATTTTTTCACGAGCATCTGCTGAATTTGCACGAGGAACTGCTGGTTCAACAGAAAGAGTGTAACCAGAGTTTCCACTTTCTACTGGAGTTCCATTTTTAGTTGCAGTAACAGTAATGCCGTTCATTTCGTTAGAATCTGTAGCACTAATAGTAAATTCAAATTCTGGTGGAACAGAAGCGTAATACTCTTGTACAGAAGGAATAGTAAGCTGAGGAACACCAAAGTCAAAGGTTATGTCGTTCCAGCGGTAGACAGGGCTCTTGTTGCCTACATTATCTACTGCAAAAATTGCAAGACTAAAACCAGAACCTTCGCGAACCATCTGTATATTAGAAAGAGTTACTTTTGTTTTTGCACCAGGAGTTGTATTTGAAGTCTTAACCTGAATCCATTTGCTGTTCGTAGGAACATTATCTGCGTCAAGATCAGTGTTCAAACTTGCAGCAGTAAAGGGTGAACTTGCATCTGTACTCTGGAAGTAAACAGCTTTTGTACCACTTCCTTCAATATCGCTCCAGTAAGAGCGTAAGGTGTAGAGGTTAAGTAGGGTTGCATCATCAACACCAAGAGTTGAAATTACATCAGTAAAGTTTTCTCCCGTTTTAGATTCACCATAAGTTGCACGGCTCCAGTAAGCACTGGTTTCGTCGTTCATAATGTCAGAAAGTTCTGCGCCAGTGTTGTCAACCCAACCAACATTAGTAACCTGGACAAGAGGACCCTTACAGTCAGCCCACAAAAGGTAACGAGATGCTTCTTTGTTTTCTGCTTCAGTACCATTCTGTGCAAGTACTTCAAGAAGAATAGTATAGTTATCTGCAGTGTCGCCGTTTGTTAAAATTCCTTCAAGCGGAATCTTTGCAATAAAGTTACCACCTGTACCAACAGACTCAATTCTTCCATTTGTAACAGTTGCTACAATGGCAGATTTTGTTGACTTAGTTGGAGAACTAGTATAGTTAGTCTTAAGCCAGTATCCAGGATATACTGTTGGAGTAACAGTTACTGTACCGCTACCTCCACTTTTAAACTTTCCAGAAGTATCAGATATATTTAATTGCAGAACTTCGCTGCTACCAGACAAGAAAGCCTGCTTTTTCATAAAGAATTGATCATCACCTGTTACGTGAGGAGCACCACCAGTTGCTGCAACTTGGAATACATATCTGTTTCCTTCAGAAGGCATAAGATTATTATTTGCTTCGTCTAAACCTTCTATTTTAATTGCAAAACGACTTCCACCTTCCATAACAGGAAGTTGAACAGAATAAGCCTTTTCATCTACGGTAACAGAAGAGTCCTTTGTAAATTTATTTTCACCGTTTTCTGGCCAGTATATTGCTTTTCTTTTTGCTTCCTCTGTACTGCCATCGCCTGCATTTGCTTTTGTAGAAAAGTAAGGTGTTGCATTCTCGTCGTAAGAACCGCTATCTGAACATGCATAAATAGAGAATTCAAGTGTCTGTGGCTGAATCTGATGCTTATCAAGACCAGGAGAAACGGTAAAAGAAAGAGTGCCCCCACTTGTTACCTGAGGCCAATCTGCAGCGCCATATGCATAACCAGAAAAATCATACTTAGGACTGTTGTCTGCACAAATGCTAAAGGAAAGTTTATTTCCTTCTTCTGAAGAAGCATAAGCTACAGCTGAATAAGCAGAAATGTTATTTAAGATGTCACGAATTTTATTCTGACGTTCGCGAGTAAAGACTGAATCAACAGGACATGAACCATTTGCAATAGTCTTGTACTTTGTAGAACGCAACTGTTCTACGGTAATTCCTGTTTCATCTGCAATCAACTGAGTAAGAGAAGACTTAATGTAAGAACAAGTGCTACGGTTTCCAGAAGCATCAGTTGCAACAACAACTAACTGTACTGTTTTAACGCGAGAAATATCTACTGAATTGTAATCGTTAATGCCGTATCCGTACAACTGCAAATAGTTCTTTGCAAGACGAACATCTTTTTCTGAAAGACCACTTTCGTTGGGGTCACCAAACTGAGCAATAGTTAAGCTAACACCACCCTGAACATCAAAGCCTGTAAACTTTTGCCAAGTAGAAGTGTCGTTGGGGTCAGAAGGATCTATAGGTTCTTCGCCTTCAAGTGTAATTTTATCTCCGTTTTCTTTGTATGCCTGAATGTAAAGAGCTGAAATGTCATGGTCATCAAGTATTTCACCAGAAAGCGTTACTGTTCCACCATACACACCTGCATCTACATTGTTAACATCCATAGAGTTAGGACGAGACAAAAGAACAACAGGAGGTGTGTTATCTATAGTGAATGAACGAGTTGCTGAGGCGTGACGCTTTGCAACATCATATACATCAGCAACAATTTCGTATGTAGCATCAGGGAATGATGTTGTGTCTGCTTCGATAGACCAAGAAGTTCCGTCTAAAATATCTTCTTTGTTAATCTTTCCAACAGGGAACTTCTTACCGTCAGAATTACGAAGGCTTACTTCCACACGAGCTACAGCGTTATCGTCATGACAAATACCTTCAATGGTAATTGTCTGTTTGAGGGAAGAGCCAATATCAGGCTTTGTTACAGAGATAGTTGGAGTATCAGAGTCTACCTGAGGTCCTAAGCCAATTTCACAATTAGCAAGACAAAGCAGAGCAGCAAGAGAAAACACTGTCGAGGTAATAACATTAATTCTTCTTTTCATACACGCACCTCTTCCCTACCTTCATTAGAACACATTCACATGCAAACCAAGAGACATCGTAAACAGAATCTTACGAGCTTCATCGGTTGCAATATCCGACGGAATGAACCACAACTGCGGTTCAAGATAAATTGCCCATGTCCTAAAGTTTTTCATTTGCTTGAACGACATGCGCGGGAATTCAAGCTGCATCAACAAGGCCGAAAGAATCTGAGGAACTGGCTCTCCTGTTTCGTTGTTCTTTGCACCAGTATCTGTAAAGAATGAGAAGTTTGCACCTACAGACAGTGTTGCACTCAACCATTCCCAGTCACGTCCAAAGAAGGTCATAAAGGGCAGGTCAAGAATCTGTGCAATAATGCGCAAACCTACAACGTTACCACCGAAGCGTAAGTTAGTTCGGTCAATCTGGAAGAAGTCGCTAACAAAGTCGCGCTGATCTTGAGTAAACTGACCAAAGCTCATCTCTATCTTTACTGCGTTGTCGAATGCAGTTAAACCTGCACCAACATTCCACAGTGTTGCACCCCAAACAGATGCATCAAGGAAGAGACCCTGAATAAAGCCAGGCATCTGGTAAGCGTTTTTGTCACCAGGACGCAACATAAGCGTTACGTTCTTAAGTGAAATATCATCAGAAGCAAGTCCATGGAAAGCAAGTGTCTGGTTATACTTTCCACCAATTCCTGGAGAAATAAGTCTGATTGTTGGGTCTGTACGGTCAACCTGAACCAGCGCACGAGTAATGGCAATATCACCACTCTGCATTTCTGCCTTAACCAAAAGGAAGTGGTAACCAGGTTCAATATCGTAACTTTCTACACGATACTGCCACTTGCTCTTGTTAGCCTTCGAAGCAGGAAGATAAGTGCGTCCGTTATCAAGGCTTACCCAAACACGAGCAACCGTACTCTTTGCTTTAATTTGTTCTTTCTGGAACTTAGTTGATTCCTTAGAATTGAGCATTTCAATATCTTCAGGAGACAATGCGTATCCAGAATCACCCTTAAGCATGGGACGGTCAAAGGCGAAGTCACCATAAGTGAAGTTGTCTAAAGTAACCCAAGGTCCATAGGGATTGTAAACAAAAGTCTGTGTATTAGACGTAATGTTCTTTCCGCTACGAGTTGTGGTAACTACATAATAGCTATGGCTTCCTGCGGTAAGTTCATAACTTGCACCAGGCAGTGTTGTTGTATTTCCTTCTGCATCTGTGCTTGTAGTATCTGGCTTCTTAATAAGAGAGCGCAACTGGAACTTAAAGTAACCGCTGTCGGTAATGGCAACAGGATCAATTGCATCTACACGGCGACCATCAATATAGAGAATTGCAGTTTCGGGAACATCCTCTTCACTTTCGGTCTGACCGTAAATGTTAAAGGTACCCTGCACATGTTCTCCGTTAAGCGGATACAGCAAGCGTGCAGTAGTAAGCTGAGCACTCTTGTTAAGCTGAATGTTGCGGCTTACACGAGTAATGTTTTCTGCACGGTCAACACCAGTCAGTTCAATGTTGTAGAATCCGTTTGCAAGTTCGCTTATGTCTACAACCTGAGTAATAATTTCTGACGGAACAAGATTAATTCTTGAAAGACGAGAAGGAACAGTCCGTCCGGGATCAAGGCTACGAACGGTAATGTACAACTGAGTCAATTCAATGTTGTCTGTTGTCTGACCACTAAAGAATACATTGCGTGTGGTTGTGCTATCATCAAAAGGCAGTTCCAGTGACAATGTAGGAGCGGTGTTATCAATGTTAATCATTGAAGAATACAGACCTGTAATGTCGTAGTTATCCCAAATCTTGATGAACACTACATGAGTTCCGTCCTGAATTGCGCGAGTGTCAAAAGTGTAAGACCAGTTTGTTGTTCCTGTTGCATCGTTAAATGTTGCACCGTTATCAAGAGAAATCTGAACTTTCTTAATACCGTTGCGGTCAGATGCTACACCACGCAAAGTAATTTGTTCGTGAACAGTCTTTTCGATTGAAGGTTCTGTCATGTTACCTTTAGGTTCTTCAAGAGAAACTCTAAACTTACGAACTGTTGTCTGACCACGCACACCATGAATGTCTTCTGCGTATACGCTTACAGAATGTTCGTTGTCGGTCATAGCAGAAATAGGAATTTCAATCTTGTAACAGTTACTGGGTTCTGAAAGTTTTTCCCATCTTCCGTTGTCGAGGCGGAAGTAAATAGTACAAGGACCGTCATCATCGTAAATAACACCAGAGATAACAAAGTCTTTTGTAATAACTTCATTTTCTGCAGGCAAGTGAACTTCTGAAACAGGAAGATCGCTTTCGTTATCTACTTTGAATTCGTAAGAGCTAAGTGTTGTTGTATTTCCTGCACGGTCAGTAAAGCGGTACACCATGTTGTTATCCATGGGGCGAGCAGCAGTACCAATTATCATGTTAGGCATAGATGATTTCATAGTTACTGCAGCACCAGTTGCGCCTTCTGCGACAGGTTCATTAAGGTTAAAGCTTTCTGCGTAACGACCGTTTGCACTCTGATAGCGAATAGTGTCAGTAATGCCATTGTCTTTTACTATGAAAGCAATTTCTGTTTCACCGTTAACTACTGCTTCTGCTTCAGGAATAATAACCTTCACTTCGGGAGCAGTAGTATCTTTGTGAACAGCTGTATTGTAGTAAGAAACTTTTCCCGTTACATCGGTTGCACGAAGTGTAAGAGGAACGTATCCGTCTTCTACTGTGTTAAGGGGAACATCAACAGTAAAGCTTCCGCGGGAAACAGGAATGTTTCTCCAAGTAACAGATGAGTTTCCTTCTGCATCAAGTTTTCCTATATCATCAGCAAGAGAGTATTCAAGAGACTGAACACCATTGCCGTCTGTTACCGTTCCGCGAATAGAAAGAGAATTGCGTACAAAACTCATTGCAAGAGGCGACTGAAGTGTTATAGTTGGACCAGAACTGTCAACAATCAAGTTAATTGCTGGTGCATTCCAAGTGCCACCTTCTGCATTACGAACACGAACAACAACACCGTTGTAAGCACCGTCTGCAGTTGCTGTCAAATGAATGACATTCTTTTCCATTGAGACAGAAAGCCCCGCAGGTGAACCAACCAAACTTGCAGTAAGTTCTCCAGAGATGGTATTTACAAAACCAGAAAGTTCACCACCCTGAGCAAGAATGTATCGTGAACGAGCAGTGTCATACTGAGAATCTTTTCCAGCAGCCCAGAATACTTTTTCACCACTGTCACGCACTTCGTGTCTGCGCACAACAATGATGTGAGCCTTCATGTTAAAGGTGCCACCGTTTGAGTCAGTAATAGTTGCACTAATTTCGTTAATGCGAGCAGGCAAATCTCCAAAGGGAATGTCTGCTTCATACACATTACCTTCTACCTGACGAACACTTGCACTTCCCGAAGGATTTGCACTTCCACCAGCAAAAGATTCACCGCTAATTGAATATTTAACAGAAGAAATTGCAACTTCTGAAACAATGCGAACTGTTGCACTGTGTCCAGATTCCTTCTGAGCCATTTCGATTTTCATGCCACTTGCATAGGGCTTACCGTCAACCGTTATAACACGTGCATCAATGTTACTGGGTTTGCTTACAGCCACAGATGCTGATGCAGGACGATACTTCTTTGAGTCAGAAGGAGTAATGCTAAAAGAAAGTGACTTCTGCGAAGGAGTAATTGAACTGTATTCTACACGTTTAAAGACTTTGTCTGCACTACCCTGGAAAACACCCACTGCATAGTAGTCAACACCTTTAAGCCAATATGCTGCAGGACCTACTGGAGAAGGAATTGATGTTTCGCCTTCAAGCAGTTCTGTGCGTGCTTCGGCAATTTTTCTTACCGGAACAGCTTGTGCAACTTGATTACCCGAACTGTTAGAAGCAATAAATTCAATTACAGACACACCGTCTACAAAGTCAGATGCGCTGAAGTTTACGCTAAAGCTATTGCCACGTCCCAAAGTTACATTGCGAGCAGCAGTTATCTCGGGAACAGGCAGTGCCTTTGAACCAGTTACAATGCCTTCGCTTACAGTTGCCTGAGCAGACAGAATACGGTAACGCAAAGTTGCTGCAGTGTCGCTGGAAATGCTACCAGTTACACGGAATGAAGTATTCTGAGTTACATCAACTGCAAGACCAGCTTCTGAATCCCACAGAGAATTTGAATCGATAGTAAGTGTAGGTGCAGCTTCTGTTGAAAGGAAGTGCACTGGCTTAGAGTTGTATACAGCACCACTTGTTGTGGTAACACGAATACGAACATCTCCAGAACCACCGTTACCAGGAACCAAAATAATTGAGTTACCATCAAGACGAGCACTTGCTGCTCTTGTTGCAGGAACAATTTCAACAGTACGTGCTGTTCCGCCTACAAAGTAACCAGATGCAGGCTTATCTGCAGTAACAATAATTGAACCGTCATCTGCAACTGTTGAGTCGTCAAAATATACACCAGGTGTTTCTGTGTGTGCTTGGGTTAAGTCCATAACATTAACCAAAGCGTTATGAACTGTTGTGCGACCAAAAATATCTGTTGCACTAATTGCAATACGAACAGCACCCCATACAGCATCGTCTCCAGACAGAGGAACAGAAACACTGTAGGTTTTTTCGCCACCCTTAATTTTTACTACTTCTTCTTTAGCGCCAACACCACCTGCATTGACTGTGTAAGAAAGAGCTTTCAGTCCGCTGGTAGAAGCAACGTTAACTGAATATGTAGGTGCAGCTTCGGGGTTTACACTCATACCATCGGTAAAATCGTCGCTACCAATTTTTGCACCGTTGAAAGTAGGAGCAACACCTTTTGCTTCAAACGAAGTAGTTACTGGGTTACCTTTAACTCCATGTTTGTCTATTGCATAAACAGTAATGCTGTGTTTTCCATAAGACAGTTCTCCTTCAATAGGAGCATAGAACACACCTTCGCAAGCAAGTTCATACTCTGCACCGTTATCGAGTTTGTAGAAAATCTTTGAAACACCGTCATCATCAGTTACAATACCACGAACATACAGAAGTCCATCTTCGCCTTCTACTGCACCGTTGTTTACAGGATAATTTATTTTTACAACAGGTTTGTCTGCTTCCTGATCAAGATGGAATGACTTTTTAACAGTAACCGTGTTACCCATGGTGTCTACAGCAGTAACAACAAATTCTTTTGCGCTGGACATGCCAATAGTGTTGATTTCTTTTGTAAAGTAGGGGTTACCTGCAATCAGTTCAAATTCACCACTTTCTGTTCCCCACTGCCAGCTAAGGCTTTCAAGTCCAATCGTATCTTTTGCGTAACCAGCAACAGTAAAGATTCCGTTAACGCGTTCATCTTTTGTGGGACTTACAATGCGAACATCAGGTTTAGTGTTATCTACAAAGTACAAGAAAGTAAATTCACCAACACTGCCTGCTTTATCTACTGCGCGGAACATACAAGTTGCAGCGCCATCTTCTTGCAGTTTTGTATCTACAGGAATAGAGAACTCATATAATTCAGTACAACCATTTTCGTCTGGCTCTTTGAGTTTTGTAATTTTAAGTTTTGCATCTGTGTAAGAAGCACCGCGGTCTGTACTGTAAGAAAGTTTTTCAATACCGTTACCGTCCATGACAGAACCGTTAAGTGTAATTTTTCCGCTTACCAGTGTGCCCATGTCCAAAGAAGTAACAACAATTTCAGGTGCATGACGGTCAAGCTGCCATGTTACAATTTCGTGATTACCGTTTAAACCGTTAATATCTGTTCCCCACACTTCAATGGTGTGAGGTCCTTCGAGTAAGTTTGTAGTATCAACAAAGTATGACCAGAATTCTTTTCCTGATGCACGAAGAATGTTGTCTTCATTTCCATCAAGAATGAGACTTACATAAGAAACTGCGTCATCATCAGAACAAGTACCAACAATGTTGAGGTGACCAGGAACACGAAGATTAGGTGCAGGGTTAGTAATTCCGATTATGGGAAGATCGGATGCAGGGTCAAGCCAAATGTTAAATGGACCAGCTTCTGCAATGTTACCAGCTTTGTCTTCTGCAGTAACGAGAACATTCCATTTTCCATTCTTCTTTGTATTAATGTCGAAGGACTCATCCCAACTGTTGACTTCGCCAAGTTCCTTTTTTTCTATATCTTTGGAACCCATAGCGAATACCACAGTACACATGAGAGATGCTAAGACAGCTACAAATGTTTTCTTTCCCATACTACACCTTCTTCATTTGCTTACACCCCACCCCATTATACTTAATATTCCATAAGTAAAGTGTAAGATAATATCTCAATTTTGTCAAATTCATCCCACATTTTTGGCATTTTCATTTTAAGTTTATTTCAAAATTACTTGTGCGAATACAATATGGGTATTCACTTGTGTATCGGCGTGAATTTGGCAATTCAACACTATTTTTGGGAAAAGCTGTGGAAAAGTGGCAAAAGGCGTGCTATACTAGAGTCATGGCAGACACAAATCTTTCGGAACAAATAGCCCAACTTCAGGCTCTGGTAGACAAAAGCAAGAGAATTGTTTTTTTTGGAGGAGCAGGTGTTTCTACAGAAAGCGGAATCCCTGATTTTAGAAGCGTTGACGGTTTGTATCACCAAAAATGGGACTATCCGCCAGAACAAATCTTAAGTGCAAGCTTTTTTTCCCACAATCCCGCTGAATTTTACCGTTTTTATAGAGAAAAAATACTCATTAGCGGCATAAAACCCAACAAAGCACACTTAAAACTGGCTGAAATGGAGCAAAAAGGCAAACTTTCAAGCGTTATTACCCAAAATATAGACGGTTTGCACCAAGCGGCAGGCAGTAAAAAGGTTTTAGAACTACACGGAAGCGTACTGCGAAATCACTGCCGAAACTGCCAGACCTTTTACGATGTAGACTATGTTTTAAGCCATAAAGACCAAAAAGGCATTCCTTTGTGCGAAAAGTGCGGCGGTATTATTAAACCAGATGTCGTTTTGTACGAAGAAGCACTCGATGACACCGTCATTAACAAAACTTTGGAAGAACTAGCCAATGCAGACCTTTTGATTATAGGCGGAACTTCACTTACCGTGTACCCGGCAGCAGGATTTGTTCGTGCTTACACCGGAGAACATTTAGTGCTTATAAATCGAGATCCCACTGCAAGCGACGGCATAGCAGATTTAGTCATTCACGAAAGCATTGGAAAGGTGTTGAGTTCAATTACAGTGTAAGTGTCTGTTAGCTTTTACTGTTTAAAATGAGAGCGCTGAGTCACTAAAACAGACAGTGCCGAAAGTTGCTTTTTAAATTCTTCTGCATCTCCACCTGCAAGTACACTGTCACAAGCAGAACTACAAGCGGTTATAGCACCCAGTATGTTTTGTTCACACTTAGCGGCGGCAATTTCATTTTGGGGAACAAAAGATTTAGCTTCTTCAATTAACTTTGTTACTGTCTCTTTTGATGAAGCAAAAGTGTCGTTAAGTGTTCCTGTCTTTTGAGAAAGAATGACCAAAGAATTTGTTATGTTCTGAACAGCTTCAACTGCAAGGAGCATGTTTTTTTGATCGTCTTTTTTTGAAAACAAGCGGGAAAAAAATCCTTTAATTCCTGTCTGCTTTTTTAATGCCATGTAAGTCTCCCATCCCTCTTCGTTTGTGGAATTGTAACATATTTGCACAAAATCTGCAAATGCAGTATGCTCAAAGCCATGGACTGCATCACTTTCGAAAATGTTTCGTTTACCTATCCTGAATCAGAAACAAAGACTCCTGTCTTTTCACATTTTACAGGAACTATTCCCGCAGGTTTTACCAGTTTAGTTGGCCCTAACGGAACAGGTAAGACAACCTTCATGATGCTGGCGTCAGGAAGACTTCTTCCCCAAGAAGGTTGTTGCATGCTCTTTGGAAAAAATCCAGCACTACTTGCAGAAGAACAAAAAAATTTACTCGCTTCGGTTATTTACCAAAACATGGAGTTTGAATCAACAGAAAAAGTTGAACAGCTACTTACTCATGTATACACCAGTGGCAACTACAAAGGAAAAGCAAAAGCTATTCGTTCTTCACAAGATTTGTTTGGCGAAGTGTTAGATGTCTTTGAAATAAAAAATGTGTTGGGTCATGGTCTTACGCAATTGAGCAAAGGAGAAATTCAGCGCGTTCTACTTGCTTTTAGTATTTTGTACGGAAGCGCCAGTATCTTTATGGATGAACCTATGTTTGCTATGGAAGGTAAACAAAAAAAATCTTCTCTAAAGTACTTACGAGAATTTAGTGACGCAACAAAAACGCCAATCTATATTTCTATGCATGAACTAGAACTGACGCGCGAGTTTGCTCAACAAGTGCTACTCTTTTACCCCAACCGAGACATAGATTTGGGAAGCCCAGAAGAAGTTATGACCAACGAAGCATTAGAAAAAGCTTATGGAGTTCCTGCAAGTATGCTCTCACATTCAGAATCTATGACACGAGAAGAGTTACAGCAAACCGCAGATGCAATTCTTACTGTTCAGCGAAATGCATAAACTATTCGTCTTTTTCTAAAACAGTAAAACTTTTTTTATCGTTAGCATACCAACCGTAGAGGGTAACTTTTTTTCCTTCAAGCGCAAGAAAATCTTCTACGGTCAATTCTGAAAATCCCTTTACAAAAACAATAGGCACTTTTGAAAACAATCCTGTTGAAACATACACAACTTGTTCGTTGCCTTCCTTTGCAATTTTTACGGTTCCCTTTATACTTTGTGTTTCGCCAATCAGTTGTGTTGTGTCGCCTACCATGTCTGGAGTAATTTCAGGAGCATCAATGGGAAGATTTGCAACACCACTTCCGCCGCCTTCTCCGTAATGAGGTTTATCTGGATTATCAACAAGAATCACATCTTTTTTTCCTGCTGCAAAAACAGACAGTGCACAAGAAAATAAAATAGTGAGCATAAGCATTTTTTTCATAGGACATCTCCTAATCTAATTGCAGTTCTCCATCTTTTAAAAGTGTAAATAAAGAACCGTCTGCATATTCAATTTCAATCGTTGGATTTCGAACAATTCCATCAAAGTGAATTAACGAAGGAGCATCGTTGTCGTAGTTTGCACCAATAGCAAAGTGACAAGTTCTAAATGCTTTTTCGTCTTCAAGCATGTTACCCGTTACATTAGCAGAAGGATTAAGTCCTATACCTAACTCGCCAATGTTGCGTGCATTACGGGCATAAACCGCACCCTGACCAGAAGGAAGTTTTCCCGTTGCTTCTAGGGCAAGTGATTCCTTTTCTGCGGCAATAATATCCCTTAAAAGTCTCTTTGCTTCTTCGCCCCCTGCAATGTCAGAAACAAATCCTGCATTAACAGTTACAGTTATGGGAGTTTTTAAAAGAGCGTCTCCGTCAGAAAAAGTCATGCTGCCGTCAAACACAATTGTGCCTTGAGTTCCACAGGGACTTGCATCGCTTGCAGTGTCATCAGATAGCACCGAAGATTCCTGCTGACCTTTAACCTTTAACGCCCCAGAAATTGCATCCTTTACAGAAGAAACTTTTTTTACGGCATCAAAAACAAGAGTGTTTCCGTTACCCACTACAGGACTTATAAAAACTTCACCAGCAGGAACATTTCCTCCGCTACCAGGCTGAGTAAAGTCTCCGTTGTCAACAAGTGCTTTACGCCCCGCAACAGGAACTTTTACATCTGTTCCATTAGGAGAAGTAACATGAACACTTACTGCATTTACATAACGTTCGCAAATTTTTTTACAACGCTCTGCAAGAAGTTTGTAGTCAATTTTTACCGTGCGTTCAAATATGTCTTGTGTAAGACCTGGAGTCCACACTGCACGAATTGTTTTTTTTCCTTCAAGAAGATAGTCAAAAATGTGGTCGTAAGAAGTTCCATCGTTACTTTGGTATGGCTTTGCAACTGCCGCTGCATCTTTACCCAGTTTACATTCAGAAATAGAAAGCACCACATCAGGTTCTGTTTGCAATGCTCCAATAACCGCATCTTCTGCGTTATCAAGTGAAGATTTTTTTGTCTGAAAAACCAACACTGGTTTTGCATTTACTTCAAGCAGTGCAGTAAACAAGTCCTGAGCAATTACCGTTGTTTCAGGATTTGCAATAATGAGTGCACGCTCATTCTTTTTTACTGCAAGTACTTCCTCAATAACCGTTTGTGCTGCAGATTTTTCTTGCTTAGTAAAAAGACCCATTTGTATACCCTACCCTTAGTCTTCTGAAAGTTCATCGACCAATTTATTACTGAATTGATTTTGCACATAGAGCACTAACTGATTTGCATTTGCATCTGAATACATCTGCGGACTAAAGAAAAGCATAACATCTTCGTTTGTAGAAACAGTTCCTATAGAGTGAAGCACAAAACCAGTAGGACGAACTGCAAGTTTTTGCGTAGATGTAAACAAAAGCGGTCCGTAGTAAGAGACAGAACTGTTTGTGTATGGATTATACTTATAAGCTTCTCCAAACAAATTTATTTTTGTAAGAGAACAGCTACCAATTGATGTTGTTCCATCTTTATAAAAAGTTGGTAGTTGATGTCCTGTAGTAGATGCAAAGCCTGTTCTAAACACACAGGCTTGAATGTATTGTTTAAGAAGCTCATCTGCTGTAAGAGTTTGTCCTGTTTGCTCTCTTATTGCATCTCTAATTGACTCAAGTCCTACAGATTGATTTCGGCTTATTTTGCTAACTAATTCAACGCCACCATAAGTTCGGGCAAGCCAAGCACCAAAAGCATAAGCGGTCGAATAAGAAATGACAGTGTTTTCTCCTTCAAGATATTCTGTAGCACCAGACATCCAGTAGTATTTGTTGAATGCAGGAAGTCTTTCTTTTCTTACCGATTCATTTAATCCCAACTGTTGGCGCATCATGTCTTCTGCAAGCATAGAAAGCATTTCGTTATACCAAGAGGGAGCATCACCAACTTTTTGCCCAAAATTAATCATGTGCTGGAATTCATGAAAGAGTGTTGAAATAATGGTTTCGCTTACTTTGTTATTGTTTCCTGTGTAGTTGTCTTTTGAGACATAATTACAGAAAGGAGCATCAATATAAAAGTATTTTCCATGGTTTGAAATATTTGCTAATTTGCTAGCATAAGTATCAACACCGTTGTAGTTTCCTTCACTTAAGTAATCTTTTGAAAAGAAATATCCTGCAACATTACACTGTTGGACTTTGTTATTATAGTCAGCTCCAATGTCGTAAATAACTATGTTGACATAATCTTTGGTATCACTTCCATAGTCAGGATCATTCAAATTTTTTCCGTTTGAACCGCCACCTTCAATAAATTTTTCTTTTTCATCTCCAAAGACAGCACGCTCACTGTCGCAGTGTTGAGCAAAGGTATTTGCAAGTTCTTGTGCAAGTTTTTGTGTTACCATTTTACCGCTTGCAGCAATTTCTGACGATTGATAACAAGAATCTTCAACCCAAACAAGGCATTTTATTTGATTGTTATTTGTTCCAACAGCACGCAAAGTTACCTTTTTATAACTATACCTGTCCATACTCACATTGGCATCAAGCCAAACATATTTGTGGTATTCTCCACTATTTATAAGAAATTGATTTAGGCTTCCACCTTCTAAGTCTTTTTCAATTTCTGAAATGTCAAAGTTGTCGTCGCTGTTTGCACCAAAGCGAGACGAAGCATCAATAGAAACAGAAGTGGGTTCAACAAAATGTCTTACAGAAGAAACGTCTTCTTTTGGAGTTACCATAACAGAACGGGAACTGTATCTGTTTGCATTTATTTCTGCAACTTCAGGATGTAGTAGTGCACCTTCAAATGGGTCGACATTAGTTCCATCAGTTACAGCTGCATTAACCAGTACACGAGCATAAGTTGAACTAAGCACTTGGTCTGTTGTGTTAATGTTTGCAAACTCAACCGTTTTGCCTTGTGCACCCCGTAAAAGCACAAAGGTTTTGCTTGCAGGAATTTCAAATGCGTAGTCAGTCGAAGCGTTAACCTCGCAAGTATTTTGCGCACCAGCTTCAAGAGACGGAGTTACACTTACCGATTTTTCGCTTGTGCCGTTTGAAACAACAAAAGTATATTCAATGCCATTCGTAAGTCCATATGCAAATTGATTTGTCTTTCCTGCAGAAACGGTATCTCCAAAAACACGCTGACCGTCAACATAAGCATCGAGTTGTACATCAGAAGAACCTCTCATAGTCCAAGAAACAACTGCAATTCCATCGCCAGCAACAGCCTGACAGTCAAGAATTTGTGCGCCACTTCCTTCGATAAAATCAAAAAAACAACCAGTAAAAGTCAGAACAACAAAAGTTCCACAGATAAAAGAGTTAATCCATTTACAAAAGCGGTTTCTGTTCATCATACACCTCTTTTTTTAAAGCAATTATAAAAAGTATAAAGTTACGAAAAAGAAAAAGCAATATAATTTTAT
>DMQP01000193.1 GCA_003455655.1 Treponema sp.
CGATTTTGCAAGTGCAAAGGTTCATACCATTTGTAAAGTAACAGCTCATGAATGGTTTGGATACGGTCGCATGAAGACACTCAAAATTGCAATTACAGACGGAAGTGCAAACGCTTGGCTTATTGCCTTTAACAGAAGTTTTTTAAAAGATTCTTTACCAGAGGGAAGCATTATAGCTGTTACGGGTAAGTTTGAAATTAAATACAACACACTGCAAAGCACTTCTTTCGAAGCAATCAAAATTGCAAACGATGGAGAACTTTCAGAGTTCGAAAACAGCTCTATTCCCGGAAGTGGCATTATTCCCGTCTATCCGCTTACAGAAGGTCTTTCTCAAAAAACATTTCGTAAAAGCATAGCACAAGCTCTAAAACAATATGCAAAAGCTATAGACGATGAACTTCCACAAGACATCATAGAAAAAAGAAATCTTCTACACAAAAAAGAAGCAATACGATTTATTCACGAAGCAAATAGTTTTGAAGAAGTTCAAAAAGCAAGACACACACTTATTTACGAAGAATTATTTTTGTTTGAAAAAAAACTGGCACTACGCACGCTCGAACACAGAGGAACCTTACCCACCGTTTCTGAAACTGCTGTCTTTGAACAGGGAACAATTACTTCTTCAGAAAATAAAGAGACAGACGAAACAGACACGCAAGCAGCATTTGAACAAAGTCTTTCTCCTAAACAAAAAGCACTTTTTAATCGGCTTACCTTTGCACTAACTTCTGACCAAATGAAAGCCATTACCTGCATGAATTACGAAATAGACAAAAGCGAAGGCGAACGAAATCAGATGATAACAAAACCGCAAACGCTTAACAGAAATCCTTTTTGCATGCAGCGCTTACTACAAGGAGATGTTGGTGCAGGAAAAACACTGGTAGCTTTTTTTGCATGTTTACGAGTAATTGATTACGGCGGACAATGTGCCTTTATGGCTCCCACCGAATTACTTGCACGACAGCATGCAGACAACGCATCTCGTTTACTTGAAGCACTTGATGTTAAAGTTGCATTTTTAACAGGCAACATAAAATCTGCGGGAAGAGAGTTATTGCTTTCTTCGTTAAAAAAAGGTGACATTCATATTGTTATAGGAACACACGCACTCTTTTCTCAGGGAACAGTATACAAGTCGCTTCGTCTTGCAGTTATAGATGAACAACATCGCTTTGGAGTAACACAAAGAGAATCAATTATTGCTAAAGGAAGAGTTGTAGCGACAGGTACAGAAAAACCCTTAGTATGCACACCGTCTCTTTTAATGATGAGTGCAACACCCATTCCGCAAACACTCGCACTTACTGTCTTTGGCGATTTAGATGTAAGCGTTATTAAAACCATGCCTCAAGGAAGAAAACCAATTCGCACTTACTTAAGTGTTATGGGGCATGAACAAAATGTATACGAAGCTGTTCGAAAAGAATTGTCTTTAGGACACCAGGCATATTTTGTGTATCCGCGCATAGCAGAAGATGAAGGAAATTCAAATACTAAATTAAAATCTGCAGAAGACATGTTTACTTATTTACAAACACAAGTGTATCCGAATTCAAAATGCGCTTTAGTTCATTCAAAAATAGAAGAAGAAAAACAGAACGAAATTCTTTCACAGTTTAGAGAAGGTTCAATACAGATTCTTGTTGCAACCACAGTTGTAGAAGTTGGAGTTGATGTAGCAAATGCAACCTGTATGGTTATAGAACACGCCAACCGTTTTGGTCTTGCAGAATTGCATCAGCTTCGTGGACGAGTTGGCCGTGGATGCGACCAGTCATACTGTTTTTTAATCTACGACAAAAACATTTCCGAAGATGGCATAGCACGCATGAAAGCATTACACGAAAGCACTGACGGATTTGTTATTGCAGAAGAAGATCTAAAACTGCGTGGTCCCGGTCAAGTAAGTGGAACCATGCAGTCTGGATTTTTAACACTTTCTATAGCAGATTTTGAACGCGACAAAGACACACTGGTCCAGGCAAGATACGACGCCTTCAGTTCACTTAGCAAGCACTAATTCTTGCCATACAAAATTTTTCAAGGATGACAGTTTGTGTATTACGCACAGGGAAGTGCGTTCATTTTCTTACCTAATCGACCGCAAGAATTTTCACGAAGTGGAAATTCTTGCAACACAAAATTTTCCAAGGAGGGAAAATTTTGTGTCAAGCGACATATGCTTCAAGACGTGACATGCGTGACGGATGCTGCATACGAACCAATGCACGCTTTTCTATTTGACGAATTCTTTCTTTGGTAAGACTGCAAGCTTCTCCCACTTCTTTGAGAGACATGGGCTTTCCGTCTGAGAGGCCATAACGCAAACGAAGAACTTTTGCTTCGTTAGGTTTGAGTGTTTCAAGAACAGAATCAATGTCATCTTTCATTGCTTCAGTAATCGTTGCTTCTTCAGGCTGCTTGTAATTTTCGTCTTCAACAAAGTCGCCCAGTGTTGCCGAAGCACCTTCTGCACTGGTAACAGGAGCATCAAGGCTAACCATTTCACGAGAGATTGCAATCATTTCGCGAACATGCTGATCTGTCATGCCCAATGCCTGAGCAATTTCTGCAATTTCCTGAGATTCAGTTTTGTGTGCACCAACTGTTTTGCGGGCTTTTTCAATCTGAACCAGTTCGTTTGCGCGGTTAAGGGGTAAACGGATTGCTCTACTTCTTTCACAGATTGCTTTCAAAATGCTTTGGCGAATCCACCAAACTGCGTAAGAAATGAAGTGGTATCCTTTTG
>DMQP01000212.1 GCA_003455655.1 Treponema sp.
GACCCAGTTATGAACGAAAAAGCATACATCATGCCTGGCTTAGGTGATGCAGGTGATCGTCTGAATGGATGCGACACAAAAGATCATCCACGCAACATCATTCAGCTTTTGTCTGATTACGGACACAATGTTTCTGGCTTGTACCGTTCACAAATGTTTGAGATAGAACGCACCGTTCTAGGATAATTTTGTAAATTAGTAAAACAATTTTTCAAAACGAAATTTTGTTTCGCTAAAAATAAACAAGTGGAGTAGAATATGAATCTGATTTACGGAATCAAAGACAAACCGTCATTCGGAAAAGTGGTGCTGTTTGCATTGCAGCAGCTTCTGGCCATTATGGCAGCAACTATTGCTGTTCCTGCAATTATTGGAAACGGACTTACCGCTTCTGCAGCATTGTTTGGTGCAGGCGTAGGAACTGTTGTGTACCTGCTCTTTACAAAAAGTTCAAGCCCTGTTTTCTTGGGAAGTTCTTTTGCATTCATTGGTTCAATGATGAGTGCTTTCGGTGGTGCAGCTTCAGTAAGCATTGGTTACTGGGGTTTAATCATCGGTGCTATAATGGCCGGCCTTGTATATGTAGTTCTTGCCCTCATAGTAAAGTTCTGCGGTGTTGCTTGGATAGACAAACTTATGCCTCCAGTAATTATTGGACCTACTGTTGCAATTATTGGATTAAGTCTTTCTGCAAATGCAGTTGGCGATCTTATGAAGTCAAGTGTTGAAGGTGGAAGCACTTATGTAGCACTCATCTGTGGTTTGGTAACACTTGCAGTTACTATGTTGTGTTCAACCTACGGAAAGAAAATTGGAAGACTTATTCCCTTCATTTTGGGAATTCTTGCAGGATATGCATGTGCAAGTGTATTTGCAATAATTGGTGCTGCTACAAAAAATCCCGCACTGACTGTTATAAACTACGATGCACTTACTTCTCTCAACTTTAAGTCACTGTCTGGTTACTTTGCACTTCCTAAGTTTACATTTGTGTTGGGTGGAGCAGAAGGTCTTAAAGGAATAACAGGCTCTTATTTGCTAACACTCTTTGCAGCTTATGTTCCTGTTGCATTTGTTGTTTTTGCAGAACATCTTGCAGACCACAAAAATCTTTCTTCAATCGTAGGAACAAACCTTCTTGAAAAACCTGGTCTTACACGCACTCTTCTTGGTGATGGTGTAGGAACAATGGTTTCAACATTCTTCGGCGGATGTCCTAACACAACCTACGGAGAATCAATTGGCTGTGTTGCAATTACTCGCAATGCTTCAACCATTTCAATTTGGGGATGTGCAGTTCTCTGTGTTATCTTCAGTATGATAAGTCCTCTGGTTTCTTTCCTCGAAACAATTCCGTCATGTGTTATGGGTGGCGTTTGTATTGCTCTGTACGGATTTATTGCTGTTTCAGGCTTTAAGATGTTCCAGAAAGTTGACCTTAACAAAAATCGCAATCTCTTTGTTGCATCAGTTATCTTTATTACTGGTGTAGGCGGAATGGTTGTAAGTTTTGGTTCAGTTCAGATTCGCACTGTGGCATGCGCACTTATTCTGGGCATTCTGACAAATCTTATGCTTTCAAAAGAATCTGAAGAAAACGCTTAGTATAATTCAAGCACTTCTTCTTTTGTAATGGGAACATTTGCAGTGTATGCGAAACTTCTTTCAAGAATTTCTGCAGCGCTGTGAAGGTTCCCATTATTTATTCCCGGACAATCCTTTGCACATTCGTTCCATGTTTTTTCATCTTCAATCATCCAAGTCCAAAAAGGATACGTAGAACACTGAACAGGACGAGCCTTATAAGCGGTACATCCATTATTCCACAAAATGCAGTTGTAATTTTCTTGTTCGAAAAGAGCAAGCACTGTTTTTCCGCCATAATAATCTGCCCAACGACAATAATGCTCAACAAATTCTTTTACAGAAAGTTTGAAAAAGTCACAAAGATATTGTAGATCTCGTTTTGAAAGATACACAAAACCTGGAGATGTTCCACAACAACGAGAGCAACGCTTACACGAAAAACGCAAACCGTCTTTGTAAAATTTTTTCATTTTCCAACACAGAAGTTACTGAAGATACTTTCAAGAATATCATCTGCAACAACTTCACCTGTAATTTCTCCTAACGAATCAAGACTGTCTTCCAAATCTTGAACAACAGCATCAAGAGAATAAGATAAAGCAGAAACTTCTAATGCGTGAGTCACACGATCAAGTGCTTCCTGAACAGCAGCACGCTGTCTGTCTGAACCCAAACCTGCTTCAGCATCACCAGCAGATTGACTACCTGCTCCTGAAAGAGAAACAACTTTTTTTACCAGTGCATCAATACCAACATTTTGCTTTGCAGATACTGTCAATGCATCTTGAGGAACTGAACTTCCTTTTACATCTGATTTGTTGTACACCAAAACAACAGGAACTTTTGCTTCTTTTACAAAGGCATAATCTTTTTCTGTCATTCCCACAGAAGAATCTACTACATACAGTAAAACATCTGCTTCTTCGCCAATATCTTTTGTTCTTTCAATACCTGCTGCTTCAACAACATCACTTGTATCACGAAGACCTGCAGTATCAAACAAGCGCACAGGTATTCCATCGAAAGAAGCCCACCCTTCTATCCAGTCTCGAGTTGTTCCTGCAACATCGCTTACAATTGCTCGCTCTTCTTTTAAAAGCACATTGAACAAACTTGACTTTCCTGCGTTAGTAGGTCCACACAAAACTACGCGCAAACCATCTTGATACAAGCGTTCACTTTTCCACGAAAGAACTAAACGAGTAAGACGTTCTTGTATTTTCTTTAATGCAGAAACATCAAATGAATCTGCAATTGTTTCTTCATCTTCAGGATATTCAATTTCAACTTCGATTGTTGCAAGCGTATCGACAATTTGTTTTTTTACATCTGCTATTTCGTCACGAACACTACCTGCAAGTCTTCCTGCCGCACGAGAACGAGATGCATCTGTTTTGCTGTCAATTATTTCTCTAACTGCTTCTGCACGAGTTAAATCTGTTTTTCCATTAACAAATGCACGAAATGTAAATTCACCACGCTGAGCTTGAGTAAATCCATTGCGCAAAAAAAGTGAATGGACTGCACGAACAACAGCTACTCCACCATGGCAAAAAACTTCAACCATTTCTTCGCCCGTAAAAGAATGAGGCGCTCTGTACACAGCAAGCATAACTTCATCAACACGAGAACCATCTGAATCAACAAGCCAACCATGAACAAGAGTGTAACCCTTTGCAGACAACAGAGCTTTGGGTCGAGAGAAAAATTTTGCCACAAGAGAAACACAGTCTGTACCCGAAGCACGCACAATTCCTATTGCGCTCGGAGCTAATGCACTTGCAATTGCACAGACTGGTATTTGCGGAGTATAGCCTAAGTTAGTCATACACGCCTACTGTACCGGAGAAACATTAAGGAAACTGCCTCTGACGGGAGCAGCTTTATCTTGTTCGGGCCAAAGTACTGTATCCAAAATGGTAACCATATCCTGATTCCAACGCATAAACTCTTCCCACTCAGTTTGAGAATAATCTTGTTCACCTGCATAACTGAATGCAGGAAGATGTTTTTGTAAGTCAGCTTCGTTTTCTTTCCACGGAGACTCAACACTATCACCAGGATCAGGAGAAATATCATCATAGTATCCACCAGAATTATTCCAGTACATGTAACCGCGGTCAACACTGTCGCGCACTCCAAAAATTTCTCGACGAACATAATCTTTATTGTAATGAGCAATATCGTATCGGACGCCAATATAAAAAGCCTGAACCCAAGGACGAACAACAATTCTGTTACGACCCATCACTGTATTGCGATATGTTCCATAAAAATAAATTCGGTACGGGCGTTCTTCAACTGGTTTGTATTCCAAAAAGTCTTGCTCAAAATGCGAAGGATAGAACATTGGACAAATGACATCAACATAGTCACTCATCAATTCAACATCTTGACCAGTACGCGTTCCAGAACGATACCATCCGTTAGCCCCGTAAATATCGATACCTATAGGAGCTTGAATGTTTTGACGCGCATAAGACAAGAATGAAACCAAAGCACTTTCTTTATCCATTCCCTGATCACGCCAACGATAACTTGCATTTGCTAAGTTAGTTCCGTCTGTAGGGAAACGAATATAATCAAACTGAATTTCATCGAAGCCACGAGCAATAAGTTCTTGAGCAACTGCAATGTTGTATTCCCACACTTCTTCACAGTAAGGGTCAACCCAGTTTTCATCATAATAAACTAATTGTTCTTTTTCTGTTCCATCTTCTGCAACAACTGTTTCTGTTCCTTTTACACCAACCCAAGGAGCGCCTGTTTTGTAATTCCAAACAGCATATTTTGAACCACCGTATTGTGAAAGACATCGATCTTTAAACACAACAATACGAGCAATTAAATACACATCATCTTCTTTGAACTGAGAAACAAAACGTTCTACATCAATTTTATAAGCAGTTACTCTTCCCTTTTGTTTTAAGAGTTCAGACTGGGGCTCAAAGCGAAGATATCCGTAGTCATCTTTCATATCGACAACAACTGCATTTAAATTGTTATCGCTTACAATTTTGCGATATTTTTTTATTCCTTCATCATTACGAACTTGATATGCAGAAATGTAAATAGCTTTTCGATCTGTTGCAACTTGTCCGTAGGGAGAATTTATTTTTTGTGGAGTTAACAACCACAGTTCATTCAACTGAACCGCAGTATCAAGCCCACTTACTTTTGGTGGAAGATAAACTGCATTAACAACATCTTGAAGTGAAAGCAAACGTTTTGTCCATTTTCCATATTCATTTGAAGGCAGCGAACTTACTGTTCCGTCAACAAGATTTACTTGCTTAACTTGACCAACGGTCGTAAACAAAAGATGTGAATTACTTTGGCACAAACTGTCGATTGTTGTAAGTGTTTCGTCTGCTTCATAAATACATTCTGCTCTTCGTGCTTGCCAGTTAAAGTGATAGATTTTCGGAATGTATGTCTGAGAAAGATAAAGCTCGCAATACACAGTTCCGTCTGTACTTTTACTTACCACTGGAACAATGTCTGCAATTTCATCTGTCTGTGTAAGACTTGGCATAAGTGACAAACCAGCTGACACATCAACCCAAGCAGGACGAGCTGCATCTGCACGGTAATAAGAAAAACCGTAAATGGGGTGCGACATAAAAACAACAAGCTCTGAAATTTGAAAAGAACCGTCAGCACCATAAATTGGCATGTGAGCAACAGCAACAGCTTTCATTCCGGCTGTTCGTGAACTTGATGAACCAATGCTTTTCCACGTTAGGCCACCGTCGCGCGTAAGATAAACTGCATCTTTAGTTGCAGTAACCAAAACATTTTCATCCATGGGGTCAACGCACAAATCTTTTAAAAGCGGAGATTGCTGAACTAATTTCTTTTGTCCATTTTCATATTCTTTGACAGTAAGAAACGTAATGCCTTCGTTACGCGGAGTAAAGGTTTTTAAATCTGATGAATAAATAATTCCACATGAAGTTAGAAAATACCAGCTGTTTGGGGTTTTAACAATTTGACTAACTTTTCCTTCTGTCCACAAAGGAGTACGGGTTCCACTTTGGTTTATTTTGTAAATTCCTGAGTCTGTACCCACAATCATGTCGGTATTACGATCTGACGCTTTTGTTGAAGGAAGCGTTTCTGGAAGTTGATACAGCGGTTTACTCTGAGCCACCGCCACTGCCATTGTACAAAGACAAAGGGCTACTTTTAAAGAAATTCTGCGCATATCTTTAGTATCGGCAGAAAAAAAATAAGTATTAACAAAAGAAAAGGGGCTACCATGTAAGTTAAAATGGCAACCCCTTTCATACAATCTTATGTTATATCAAACTAGAGTGTAAGAAATGCTTTGTATGCGTTGAAGGCGTAGTTAAGGTCTGCAACACTGGTAAGTTCCCAAGGAGCATGCATACTCAAAACAGCAACACCTGCATCCAAAACATTCATGCCGTACTTTGCAGCAAGATATGCAATTGTTCCACCGCCACCTTGATCAACACGGCCCAACTCTGCCATTTGATAACGAACATTCGCTTTGTCTAATGCTCCACGTACACGAGCAATAAACTCTGGGTTAGCATCACTTGCACCACTTTTTCCGCGAGAACCTGTATATTTGTTGAATACAATGCCACCACCCAAGAATGAAGCGTTTTCACGATCAAACAAGTCAGGATTCATGGGGTCGAAAGCTGCGTTTACATCGCTTGAAAGCATATCGCTTGCGGCAAGACAGCGTCTAAGGGTTAAGTCAGAGTATCCGCCATCAAGACGAGCAATAAGTTCAGCAAGTGCATTTTCGAAGAAGTGAGAGCCCATACCTGTTGCACCAACAGAACCAATTTCTTCTTTATCAACACAAAGACAACAAGCGGTGCGTTTTACACTTGTTGTAGACATAATTGCCCTAACTGATGTATAGGCACAAGAACGATCGTCCTGTCCGTATGCAAGCACAAGCGATTTATCAAAACCACAGAAACGGCTCTTACCCGCAGGAACAACTTCAAGTTCCGCAGAACCAAAATCTGCTTCATCGAATCCATATTTTTGTTTTAAGAGAGAGAGAATTGCTTTTTTTGCAGATTCTTTTTCTGATTTGTCTTTGCTTTCTTTTTCTTCTTTTTTCGAAGGAGAACCAGAACCGACAATCAAATCCAAACTTTCACCTGGAATGAATTCAGATGCTGTTTCTTTCATTTGCTTTTGTGCAAGATGTGGAAGAATATCGGAAATAACAAAGACTGGATCAGAAGCATCTTCTCCAACACAAACAGGAACAAGGGTTCCATCTGTTTTACAAACAACACCATGAATGGCAAGAGGAATTGTTACCCACTGATACTTTTTAATTCCACCATAGTAGTGTGTGTTAAGATAAACCACAAAATCTTTTTCGTACAAAGGATTTTGCTTTACATCTAAGCGCGGAGAATCAATGTGAGCACCCAAAATGTTCATGCCTTTTTCGATGCTGTCTGTTCCCACTGTAAAGAGAGCAACGGCTTTGTTCATTTTTTGAATAAAGACACGATCACCTGCTTTAACGCTTGTCATTTGAGTAAGGTCTTTAAAACCTTCTTTCTTTGCCAAGGCAATAATCTGAGCTGCACATTCGCGTTCAGTTTTAGCGCCGTCCAAAAAATTCATATAGTCGCCAATAAGGCCGTTTTCAGTTTCCATACAGAATACTATACACCATCGCAGGTTAATTATCAAGGCTTAGTATTTTTAAGTTTACACCACAAGAAATACATGCTACAATATAGTAATGATTTATAACACGACTTTTGACTTGTGTGCGGTCATAATATATTTATTTACTCTCTATTACGTTATTACTAAAAAGAATACGCATAAAGCTCAAAATAAAATTTTTCTTTTTATCATTCTAAACGGAATTATTTGTAGTCTTGCTGATATAACAAACGCAACAATACTTAATTACCTTACCGAAAATCCAAGTGTAGAACGTTTATTTGTCTTTAGAGCTATTCTTCAAGCAACAATGTATATATACACGGTAACACACAATCTGTTGCCTGCTATGTTCTTTTTGTATACCCTTGAAGTTACTAACAAAAACAACAGTCAAAACCGCGAAAGATTTAAACTCTTGGCAATACCGTTAGTGTTAAGCATTACTTTTATTGCACTTAATCCGTTCATGCACGGTGTGTTCTATTTTGACGAAACACTTACTTATCACCGTGGCGTTTTTATGTACGGATTATATATCACAGGATTTTTTTACATTATAGCAACACTTTATTTTGTAATTAAATTCCGTGCAGATATTCCTAACAACAAAAATGCAACGCTTACGCTTTTTATCGTAACA
>DMQP01000099.1 GCA_003455655.1 Treponema sp.
AACTTATGCGTTTTGTACATCAGACTTTGAACAAGTCAATCTGATCTCCAATCTTAGAAATTGAAGCTTGTACGGTTTGAGAAATGGTTCCCAAAGTAGCACCGGTTTCGTTAATTTTGCGAGCACCAGCTGCCATTTCTTCCATGCTTAGCTTCATGCTTTCGGTAACGTCTTGCAGAATGCTCATTTCTTTCATAACATGTTCGTTCTGTGCAGACATGTCTTTAGAAGAACGCTGAACTTCTACGGTACTGTCATTCATTGCGCGTAGAGCTTCGCTAATTTGTTTAGAACCAGAGTTCTGTTCTTCCATAGCGGATTTAATCTGAATAACCAGTTCGTCGGTTTCTTTGATTTTGTTGTTAACTTCAACAAATGCCTGACTTGATTCATTTGAAGCAGCAACAACTTCTTCGATTGAAGTTTTAATGTTGTTAAGCTGATCACCAATGGTGCGTGACTGTTCTGCAGAAGTTTCTGAAAGTTTACGAATTTCGTCTGCAACAACAGAGAATCCCTTACCAGCTTCACCAGCGTGTGCAGCTTCGATTGCGGCGTTCATAGCGAGCAAGTTTGTTTGTTCTGCAATACTTGAAATAGCAAGGTTAGCTTCTTGCAACATCTGTGACTGGCTTTCAATCTGTTTGATACGATCGTTAACATCCTGCTGTTTGTTAAAGCCCATCTGTGCGTTGTTAGACAGCATACCGAATGAACTTGCCATTTTTTCAACAGAGTTGTTTACAGACATAATGTTGCCAACCATTTCTTCTACAGCAGCAGAAGCTTGTGTTACGCCAGCAGACTGAGATTCAATCATGTCGTCAAGTTGTCTGATGTTTGCAGAAATGCTCTGAACTGCCTGTGCGGTTTGGTTAACTGATTCACCCTGGTTGGTAATCTGACTGTGAATGCCTTCGATGTTAGCAATAATTTGTGTAATTGAACTAACGGCATCTTCTGTTGCTCTTGAAAGATCAATACCTGCGGCACTCAGATCTGATTTTGAATCTTTAACTTCGGAAACAATCTTCTGCAATTTGTCACAGAAAGCGTCGAAGCTAATAACCAACTGACCAATTTCGTCACGAATAAAGAGCTTACAACGCTTGGTAAGATCTGCTTCACCGGTTTCCATATCTTTGAGTGTGTTGGTAACGTTAGCAATACGCCACATAAGCCAGCGTACAAAGAAGTAAGATGAAATAATAAGGATAAGAGACAGAGCAATAACAACAGGAACTGTCCAAGAAATAATGTTTCCTGTAATTACATTTACTGTTTCCATTGACTTTGCAATGAATACCATACCAGTTACAGTTCCGTCTGAACCTTTCAGAGGCTGGTAGATAGACATGTACTTTTGACCGTTGATTACATTGTCTCCATGGAATGCTTCTCCACGACCTAATACCTGATTAACAATAAGCTGATTGTCCAGTAAAGTTCCTACCAGTGGTTTTCCGTCTGCATCTTTGAGCGTAGTTGAAATGCGCAAGTTGTCTCTGAAAACAGTTGCTTCTGACTTGTAAGAAGTTTGCAGAAGGTTTACCAACTCACCGTTAGAAAGATCATAACCTACAACAACACAGCCTGAACGAGCGTTGTTAACAAAGATAGGAGCTGAAGCCATTGCACAGTAGGCAAGATCTCCAAAGGGTTCAAAAGAAGTTGTGCGGTTGCCACGAAGACCTTCGCGAACAACTGCATTGCCAGAAACTTTTTCGCCAGGTTTAACGCCAACACCAGCTAAAACGGTTCCCGATTCATCAACAAAGCACAAAAGCTGAACTTCAATGTTTGTTGCGTAAGTGTTTGCAAGACGCTGCAAATTTGCTGTGTCGCCACTTCCAAAAGCGTTAGTAATTTCTTGATTACGAGTAAGCAGATATGCGAACTGTTTAGTGCTTCCTGCCCAATCGTCTACAGTAACAACTGCACCATCGCCTGCTGCTTCCAGTGTTTCGCGTATATCTTCTCTAACGAATCTTCCAGAAAGCATGATACAAAGTACAGCTACAGATATGGTTGCAAAGAAAACTGCCAGTGCAATAATGGTCAGCAACTTTGTTTTGATCTGTATATCCTTTTTAGGGTTTACTTCAAAACGATCTAGTTCTTTTGCCATGAATAGAAACTCCTCGAGTTTATTGTACCATAATGTATAGAAAATGTCTAACAGTATTTTAAGAATTCTGGTTTTGTTGCAGAGAAGCAATTTTCTGAATGATTCGTCGGCGGACTTCTTCTGCTATTTCGCGGGTAGCCATATCTTTGTATTGGTCATATGTAAGGGGGGGTAAAAAGTGTACTTGCGTGGTTACTTTACGCAAGGAATTTTGTCCAAAAGGTTTCCAGCTGTCTATAAGTGCGACTGGCACTATAGGACATTTTGCGCGAATGGCACATTTGAATGAACCAGGCTTAAATTCTTTTAAGTCAGTGCGACCTCGTCTAAAGTCTTTGAGGCTGTAGCCACCTTCGGGAAAAAGAATGTAACGCTTTCCTTGGGTAACGTTTTCGCTTATTTTGAAAAAACTTTCTACCTGAGTGCGAGGGCTTGTTCGGTCAAGGCGTGTTCCGTCTAAAACCGTCATAAGTTGGGTTGCAAGTGGTAAGTGGCTGCGTTTTGCATCCATAACAACCGTAAGAGGCTTGTCGTGTTCGGTAATAATGCCAACTGCATCGTACTTTCCCTGATGGTTGGGGTACATGACATAACCGCCCGTTTGGGGAAGGTTTTCTGTTCCTGAACTAATGGTTATGATTCGTGCATTGCGCTTTAAGGTTTCGGCGTATTTGCGAATAAAGGCATAGCGTTCTTCTTCGGTGTATTTGGAAAAATGAACTTTAATATAGTGAGCCCGCAGTAAGAAAATAATTGCAGAGGGAATGGAAATAATGACTGCGAAAATAATCCTTAACATACGGATACCTTTGTGTAAGATAGCAAATTTACTATCGAGTGTAAATACAAGTACTTTACAGCTCTTTATTCCTTTTGGGGATAAAAGTGTGAAAGAACAATGGTACGAATTCGTTTTTCGCGAGGACTTTCGGTGTATTCATCAAGGGAAAGAAAAACAAGCTTTGTACTGCCATCTATTTTTTGCAGTTGGGGAAGAAGGCCCTTTATGTTGCTTTCTTTTTCGAACCAAATCTGCAAGTAAATAAATTCTCCTCCAGTAACATAGCGGTTTTTTTGTGTAAGCGGACAGGCTATGTCTGCATGTTGAATGTAGGTTTCGCGGTTTCCACAGCTTGTGTTTAGTTCATTAAGAGCAAGGTGCAGTTTACAGGCCGTTAACAGTTGCTGCTGGTCATCGACTGTTTCTTGGTCTTGTGGCTTGAGGAACTTTTGGTATGTGTCAATGCACTGTTTTTCGAAAGCTTGGTCGTTTTGAATAATGTGTTGCTGCAGGCTGGGTTTAGTGTAGAGCGGTTTTGCCCGTTCTGCTTCACCCGATGCCACAAAGCGTTCCATTTGTTTTGCAAAAGAACTAAAAGCTTCTTGTGCACTCTGTTTTTGTTCCATTAGTATAGCCTGTCCTTATGCGTAGGGATTTTTTGCTCGAAACTGTTTGCCTGTTGCGATAAACAGCTGTTGTAGCATGTTCAACTCTCGTTCCGTTACCATTTGATACAGTGTTTCAAGCACTGCTTCCCGATTGTCTGCATCTAGACCGCTTGCTCCTCCACGCTGACAGAATGAAAAAACATAGAGTTTGCCAGCGGGGGTTGAGCGTTCAGACAAAAGTACTGCGTCTGAAGTTATGAGTGTTCCTTCAACATTAAGTGCAATTGAAGCAATTTTTTCATAACAGGCAAGCGGTGTGTCTTGTTCCAAACGACAAGAAAAATAGTCAATGCTTATGTCGTTTAAGTGCCCGTTAAAGGCTTGCCCTCGGGTAAAAAAGCTGACAGTACTCCATTCTGAACAGTTAGCGCGGAAGTTCTTTCGCCTTTCTGACGCCTGTTTTTCCCGAAGTGCGGTGATTATGCGGTTGAGGTTTTCGTTCATGTTGTCTGAAAGGGGCATGCAGCAGTCTGTTGCTCCCAAAAGCGGATCGTATTGTGCTTCCAATTCATTGTTTTGTTCCGATGAACCTCGGTCTGCATACAAAATGGTAAGCGACATTTGACTACTTAAGGATTCTTGCAATTTTGACACATAGTCTTTCCACGAAGGTTTTGGTTCCGGGGCATCAATATAAAGAAAAATATCTGAATTGACATAGCGGGAACACAAGAGTTCGATTTTTTTGGTAAGAGGGCAAATATCATCATCTGAAATCGAGTATGCTTCAAAGCCTGAAGCAAGCAGTGTTTCAGGAAATGCGGCTGGTAAAAGAGCCGGCGCGAGTCCTATAAAAAATGTTTTTCGGCCAATAATAACCTCTGGCTCTCGCAACGCAGATATATGCATTATATAGTAATGATATGCGACATATTTCTAATTGTCAAATTTTTTGTCCTAAAGGGGAACTTTTGGTCAGCTTAGTCCAAATTTGAGTCAAAATTTCCGGCTGATAGGTCAAAATGACTCACTTTTCTTTTGTTCAAACTTTTTGGCTTAGAATTTGTTCTTTTTTGAACGAAATTAAGGACTTTTTGCTTTTTTTTAGAACTTGGCACAGAATCTGCTATATATATTAGTGAAAATCAAAGACTATGGAGGTACTAAAATGAACGAACTTTCACTTCTTAACTCACTGTTTGACAACGGATGCTTTAGCGTACCGGAACTGTGCGGTCGCAATTCGGGAATCCTTCCCAAAGTCGATGTCAAAGAACTCAAGGATGCCTATGTTCTTGACATGGATATGCCTGGAAAAACCGAAAGTGATGTCGACATTAGCCTCAAAGACAATGTTTTGACCATTGCGTCAGTTGTTAATGAATCTGCAGAGAAAAAGGCTGAAAAAGAAGCCGAAAAGACAGACTGGCTTTTGCATGAACGCCGTATAACCGAATTTAGCCGCAGTTTTACCCTCCCCAAAGACATTGATTCTGAAGCAATCAATGCTAGTGTTAAAAACGGCGTGCTGACGGTTACCATTCCACGCAAAGCAGCTCCTGC
>DMQP01000146.1 GCA_003455655.1 Treponema sp.
GTAAGGCTTACAGAAACTTCAGAAGTTGCAATAACATCAATACTAATTTCCCATTTTAAAAACTGATTAAAAATGTGTGCAAGGAAACCAGAAGCACCTAACATGCGGCTTGACTGAATGTCTATGAGGGTAACATTTTTAACGGTGGTAATTGCTGTTACTGGAGGTCTAGGTCCTGTGTGTGATTCTACAATGAGAGAACCAGGGCTTTTGATGTTGTAGCTGTTTTTAACACGAACTGGAGTTCCTGTTTTGCGGCAAGGAATCATACTTCGGGGATGCAGAACCTGTGCACCAAACATTGCAAGCTCTTGCGCTTCTTCGTATGTTACTTCAGGAACAGGACGAGCTTCTGGAACAACGCGCGGATCTGTTGTCATAATTCCATCAACATCTTTCCATGTTTGAATTTCGTCTGCTTTCATTGCGGCACCAATCATAGTTGCACTTAAGTCGCTGCCACCTCGTCCTAAAGTTGTAATGATTCCGTTTTTATCTTTTGCAATAAAGCCAGTTACAATGGGGATTTCATCTGTCTTTTGGTCGCGATAATCTGACAGAGCTTTAGGAATGTTTTCCCAAACTTCATCGAGCAGTTCTGCAGACATGTAGTTTGAATCACTAACCATGCCTATATCCCATGCGTCATAAAACTTTGCTTTTGTTCCCTGCTGAGTAAGGAAGGCTGCCATCATGCGAACACTCATGCGCTCCCCAAATGACACAAGATAGTCACGAGTACGGCGAGTTAATTCACGCAACATGCTTATACCAGTAAGCAGAGTCTTTAGTTCTTCAAGTAAGTCTTCAATGGCACTTACGGTAACGCCTAATTCTTTTGCGGTATCGCGGTGCAGTTTTTCAATTTTTTCGCAATCAACAGTTCCACGCACTGCCAAATCTGCAGCTTCAAGCAGATGGTCTGTAGTGTCACCCATTGCACTTAAAACAACAACAGGTCTTTCTTTTTGGTAAGCCTGAATTATCGATGCGACATGACGTATACGTTCTGCATTTGCAACAGAACTTCCGCCGAATTTCATTACTATCATAATGTGCCCATGATAGCAAAAAATGCCTTACAATGCAATGCTTGCCCTTTATTTACTTTTTATTCTACTTGAACAAAATCGCATTCGAGTTCACTCAAGTTTATTTGTAAAACTTTTACTTGAATTGACTGATTTAATTCAACTTGAGTTTTGGGCGTAAAGAATGTTTCCAAAGCAAGGGATGGTATACAAAACTGAGGCTGTCGTCCGTTTTTATCAACACAAATGGCTTCTCCTTGCCATTCAGGATGTTGTAGTAAATACACAAGAGTCCAATGACGAATACTTTCTCTTTCTGCCTTATGGGCGGCAATAGCGGCTGCATCACCTTCGCTAATTCGAAGTAACATTGTATCTTTATCTAACAAAGGTTTTTTGTCTAAAAAGGCACGCAACTGCTGATGAGCAATCAAATCTGAATAACGACGCAAAGGACTGGTTACCTGACTGTACATTGCAATACCCAAACCGGCATGCATTCCTGGCGTAACACCAACAGAACGTTTTCTCATGCACTTACGCAATCTAAATTGTCCTGCAAGACCTTGAGGTATATCTTGCGGAATGTCAGGACTTTCTTGACTTACAAAAGGAAATGGAATGTTATTACTAAAGGCAAACTTTGCAGCTCCTTCTCCGGCAAGTAGCATCATTTCTCGAACTAAATCTGCACTCGACAAATGCACATCGGGAGTAATGCTTACAACTTTTGTTTCAGGGTCAACAGAAACATGAACTTCTGGTAAATCGATCTGCACTGCACCTGACTTTTTACGACGCTCAATGTTCTTTTGTGCTATTTCAAATAGTTTTCCCAACTGAATACTTTCATGCATTTGATCTGCCTGTTCGTAAGTAAGCCGCTTAACTTTCACCAGAGTTTTAAAAACTTGACAGTCAGCAACAGAAGCATCATCTGCAAGTTCAATTCTAAAAGAAAGAGCTTTACTTTGTTCAGAAAGACCAAGCGCATAATCTGAAAGAGACTCTTCGGCAAGCATACGGCTTGTTCTTTCGGGAATATATAAGGTTGCTCCTCGTTCACGGGCTGCCTTATCAATTGAAGAACCAGGAAGCACTGACGAAGCAGGATCTGCAATATGAACCCAGACATATTTTCCATCAAAAGCAATTGCATCATCTGGATCTGCAGACCACTGACTGTCTATAGCATAAGCTTCTGATTCAACGACCACTCTTTCTTCTTCGGGAGCAGGACCCAAACCTTCACTTGCAGACTGAAGTGCAAGCCCCCATCTAACAGGATAGGGATTTCGTGTTATATCCCAAACACCTGTTTCAAGCAAAAGTTTATGAGCACGCTCTGGAGTTTCTTTTATATGAGCATCATGCAAAGTGCGACTTTTATCTGTTTTACCTAAGGCAAGTGCTTCAACATCTCCCATAAAGCGAGAGTCTTCTGGTAAGAGTTTATGCTGACGCAAGCGTTCAATAAACTGAGCATGCTCTTGTTCTTCCATTCCTTTTTGATTTGCTTTTTGAACTAAGGCTTCAATTTCTTCTTGAGGTCGAGGAAGGAACAAAAGTTTTCCTTCCATTTGCGCTCGAAGATTTTGCTTAAAGTAGACCGTTCTTGAAATGGCACAGTACATAAGATAGGCATCATCTGCATTCGGAGAAGAAGAAAGTAATTCCCACAATTCATTGAAAGTTAGTTCTGCATTTTTTGTTTCTTCATCACCCGTCAACAGTTGCCACACTTCTTTAACCGATTGAGCAAGAGAATTCTGACAGTCAGTGTTATAAAGGTCATCTACAGAGGGCGCCATACTTGCTTTATCTAAAACACTTTCCAACGAAGAACAACCGTCTGCTAAAAAGAGCACATCTTTTTCGCGCACATTTTGTTCGGCAAAAACAGCAGGCTTTGTTTCTGTTTTCGGACTTGCAAGATAACGAACCGTATATTTTGAAGGAGCACTTAAAGCGGTTACATAAGCTGCTGTATTTTTATAAAGCACGAGTGAATGAAGTTTCATGCGGTCATCCTGTTTTTAATAATGTATTTTTTTTGAAAAAGAAAAACCGCCAGCGGCAAACAGGGCACACTGGCGGCATTGCATAAAGCACTCAAGATTATTTATACAAGCAAAAACTTATACAAATAACTGATGCTTAGGCTTTCTTAGCCTTCTTCGCAGCCTTTCTAGCCTCTTCAGGATCAAGGGATGTATCGATAACTACTTTATCGTATCCAACTTCGCCTGTCAGAGGGTTGACTAACCAAGGAGCGTCAATCTTTTCACAGATGTTAAGTTCTGCATCCAAGTCATCTGAGTTCTTTACAAAGAACTTACAGCGCTCCATAGAGGGTTTGAAGTTAACGGTTTCGCCGAGTTTGAAGCCTTCTTTAGAAGAAGCCTGCACGCGTGCGATGATGTTCTGGCTCTTTGTGCCCAAGAATACATGAGTTTCAGCACCCAGTGGTTCCTTGTTAGTAACTTTCATCTGCATATTGTTTTCTGCGGCAGGTGATTCCTGATAAGCAAGGTCTTCAGGACGTACACCGAAGTATACTTCTTTACCAACATAGTCTTTGAGTTTTTCCTGCTGTTCTGCAGTAGGAACAAGCTCAAAAGTTCCTTCGTCAGCAACAATTTTGTCACCATTCTTTTTGATGGTTACAGTCAAGAAGTTCATTGGCGGTGAACCGATGAATCCAGCTACGAATTTGTTAATGGGGTGATTGTACAGATAGAGAGGTTCTCCAATCTGCTGTACATGTCCATCTTTCATAACAACAATCTTTGTTCCCATTGTCATAGCTTCAATCTGGTCATGGGTAACATAAATCATTGTTGCCTGCAGTCTCTGGTGAAGAGATGCAATTTCGCCACGCATTGTGACACGAAGCTTAGCATCAAGGTTTGACAGCGGTTCGTCAAACAAGAAGACTTTGGGGTTACGAACGATAGCGCGGCCTACTGCAACACGCTGGCGCTGACCACCCGACATAGCCTTGGGTTTGCGATCCAAATAAGGCTTCAATCCCAAAATGCCTGCTGCTTCATCAACACGGCGCTGAATTTCGCCTTTGTCCATTTTGCGGATCTTAAGGCCGAATGCCATGTTGTCGTACACCGTCATGTGCGGGTACAGAGCGTAATTCTGGAAAACCATTGCGATGTTTCTGTCTTTAGGAGGAACATCATTCATCATTTCTCCGTCGATGTACAGTTCACCTTCAGAGATGTCTTCCAGACCTGCGACCATGCGGAGAGTTGTTGACTTACCGCATCCAGAAGGACCTACGAATACGCAGAATTCCTTGTCTTCGATAGTGATATTGGCATTCTGAACAGCGCGAACTCCGCCGTCATAGATTTTACCAATACCCTTCAGTTCTACCTTTGCCACTTAAGGCCTCCCTAGGGGTTATATTATGATTCTATTATAAGGGCACTTTAGCGATATGTCAAATTCTTTTTGGGGGAATTTTACGAATTTTCTGAACTGCTTACTTCAGCAGAAGGGGCGTTTGTACTTGCAGGAACAGAAGCAGTAGACTCTCCTGAAAGATTAGCAGCTTTTTCTGCCTTTTTTTGTTCACGCTTAGAAGAAGTCGTTTTTACAGAAGTTCTTCTTTTACCAAATGTAAAAGGAAGCGTTACTAAAACTCCTGCAACAAAAGAACCTAAAATTGCTCCAATAACAGGAACATTTTCGAATGTATGAAAACACCAAATAGCACATCTGTTATCAAGATTAAAACCAGTAAGAACAGCTACCAAAACCATAAGGGCAATCGCAATAATCAATTTAACAGGCATAAGAATCCTCCACACTTCTTTTATTTAAATTAGTATATGACGCACGAGTAAAAAAAACAAGTCTTACCATTTAACCCATGCCGCCTGAACAGTAAAATACGCACGCTTTTGTTCAAGTGTTAGCTCTGGGCTTAAACCTGCGGTCTGTCTTCTAAATGAACCAAAGCGTTCTGAACAACAGGTACATTCTGTGCTACAAACAATACTGTCATCGCTTACACCTAATTCCAAAAGAGCATGTCGATTTGCTTGCGCCAAAGAAAGATAAAAAACACCATCTTTCTGACTAACGCAAGAAGGTGTAAAGTTAACCCGAAAATACTGAGCGCGTTCTTCATCTATGCGGTAACAGCAATCGTGTATGTGAGGGCCCATGACAACACAAAAGTTTCTTCGATCACAACCGTAAACTTTTTCTGCTTTAAGGATTGCTTCGGTAACAATGCCTGTTCCCTTCCACCCAGAATGTAAAGTGCCAAAGACTCCGCTTACAGGCTCATACAAAAAGATAGGCATACAATCTGCAACGGTAACAACTGGCATAAGATTTCGATTTTGTGTAATAATGCCATCGCCTTGTAAGTTCTGCAATTCTGATGCTTGGTCTATAGCAAAAACAGTTTTAGAATGAATAAGTTCTACAGCGCATACTTGCTTTCCACTTGCTTGTTCGCGTAAAAATTTTTCTCTCAACGAGTTAAATTCGTTCCAGCGAAAACTCATGTTCCCTGCACTTTTTAAGGACATAGACCAAGTAGGAGCATTACCGGTAAGCGGTTTTGAGTGAAAGAAAAATGGTCCGCTTATAAAATCTAGACTATTCATGCTTAACCTGTAAAACCGGTTGGAAGTTCAAGAGGTTCAACTGCATTTAAAATATCATAGGCATGATCTACACCAAAGCGACATTCTCTAAGAGAATGAACAAACTGTCTGTTTTTTCCTTCTTTTGCCTGAATACGTCCCAAGTTAATAAGTGGGCCGTAGTATGATGTAATATGTTCAGAAAGAATTCCGCCCATAAGATTTTGTAAACTGTTTAACGAACCCAACAAAGTTTTAACGATATTTGCAGTTCGATATTCTATTTGGCGCATACATTCACGAACAGACTTTATGTCTCCCGATTTACGCTGGTCTTGTCCTTCGTACTTTGCAAAGAGTAAACCGTATTCTCCACCAGCAGAAAGTTGTGTCGCTAAAACATCAAGATCATCGTTCACATGGTAAAGCGTATTACAAGTGTCAGTAAATTCAACCCGATTTTCTTTTATAGCAAATTCGCCCGCAAGAGCAATTTGTTTAAGAGACTTCATGTAAGTCATAAAATAATCTTTGTAAAAAGCATATGCAAAACCAAGGGAAAGTTCATAACGGAAAGGAACACCTTCCCACACTGTTGACCAAGGTCTATAGGGAAAAAGCGGCAGACTTTCATATCCGAAATAAGCGGCTACCTGCTTTTTAAGTCGTTCTTTTTCGTAATCACACATCCACTGTGACCACTTATGTTCAAAAAGCATTTTCCATTCTGACTTATATTTTACAAACCATTCTTCACCACCGCTAATGTTTGCAGGAACAAACTGAACATTATTTGCAATAACACAAACCAGTTTGCGAGTAGGAACAGTCTTAATGTATGTACTAATGGAAACCATTTGAAGTGACGCAGCCTGAAGAAAATCTTCTTCTCCTAAAACAGAGCCACCCTCACCTGCACTCACTTGATTTGCATACTTCATGTAAAAAATAAAAAGAGTCTGAAGAGATTCTGTACTAAGCACTTTACCATTACACATAACGCTTGCAAAATCACAAAAATCTTTACCCATGTTTTCAAAGTGACAGGTTTTTCGCCCACTGTCATCAAATGAAAATTTAGAAATCATGCGTTCAAAGGGAATACGAACAAAAGCACGCAACCACTCAACTGATGCAACAGAAGCGTACATAATTTTACGATGAGAGTCAGAAATTCCAGAAAGAACATCATCTAATTTTTTTGACAGATTTGCGTGTAAATCGGGATCTAGTTCTTCGGTAAAAGGATATGCATAGGGATCTACATCGGCTTCAATGTCTGCATGTTCTCCGGGCATAACAATTGACCCCAAAAGAACATAAAAAGCACCAGGATTTTTTTCGTAAGCGGCAATGTAGGGTTCAAAAAATTTTGCAGCTGCACGAAGTTCCTGAAAATAATTGAGCATAACATCCAGCACTAACTTATGACGATAATCGATAAGACCTAAATACTGATGTTCTACTTCGTGAGCATAGGCATTTACGCGACTTTTGTTATAGGCATCTTCTATGGAACTATTAGTAAATGTTGCTTTTATCCACAACATAATGCGTTCTACAAAAGAAATTTTTTCAAGGCGTGTCTTTATGTCAAAGGAAGCGTCTATTAAATCGAGCTTTTCAGGAAGCTGCATGTTTAAGGGCAATGCTGCAGAACTGGACTTCATGCGCTGAAGAATTTCCAGGCGCTCTTTATCGGAAAGACCCGAAACTAAGGTGTCAAAGGAACTCAATGTATTCTCCCACAAATGTATTGAATCACCTATAATTGTAAATGGATATTGCTATTATGTCAAATGGGTTGGAGTCTAAATAAAAAAAACAGACCGAAGTCTGTTATTTCTGAAGTTTTATCCTTAGCCACTACGGGAGTCGAAGGGTTCCTGCTGCGCACCTCCTGTGCTTCGCCTCCACCCCGTCTTCATTCGCTGTCGCCGACTTCCTGTCGACTTTTCGCCTTACGGCGCGCTCATTCCGCGGTTCGACTCCCTAAATTCTTGCGATTTAAGCATAAAAAAAAGCAAACAGACCCTCTGCTTGCTTATCAGGAAAATTATTCACTTAGCCACTACGGGAGTCGAACCCGTCTCTTCGCCTTGAGAGGGCGACGAACTAAACCGATATTCGAAGCGGCCATGTTGTTATATTCCCCAAGGAGGATTCGAACCCCCACAGTCAGAACCAGAATCTGAAGTGCTACCATTACACAATCGGGGAATGGCACACGAATGTGCTATGCTCAAGACTATATCAAAGACACAAAAAAATGTCAAGAGATAAAAGTAATTAAACCGTAAACTGATCTATCTGACTTCCAATGCGGTAAATTGATTCACTGATTGAAGTTGCCAGTTTAAGCAGTGCACTGTCGTCTTCTTCGATGCGTTTTACGCTACCTTCCATGTTTGTAACAAGAGTACGCACTGCATCAGATGACTGTTTAAGAACATTAACATCTTCGGTAATTTCTTTACGAGCATTGTCTACACTGTCTGATGCAGCAAGAACATGGGTTGTTGCTTCATTCATATAACCGAGGGTGTCGCTAATTTGCTTTGAGCCAGAAGACTGTTCTGTCATAGCAACATCAATTTCGCGAACCAAGTTACCAGTAACACGAATCTTTTCTGCAACAGAAGAGAAAGATTTATCTGATTCATCAGAAGAGCGAACTACATTGTCTATAGAACCAAGAATTGCCTGTAGCTGTGTACCAATATTCTTAGACTGAACAGAAGAGTTTTCTGAAAGTTTACGAATTTCGTCTGCAACAACAGAGAAGCCCTTACCTGCTTCACCAGCATGAGCTGCTTCAATAGCGGCGTTCATAGCAAGCAAGTTAGTTTGTTCTGCGATTGAAGAAATAACAGCATTTGCTTCACGAAGCATTTTTGACTGCTGTTCAATCATCTGAATTTGTTCGTTAACTTCACGCTGTTTAAGAATACCAGTTCCAACTTCTTGTTCAAGCACATCGAACTCATCTGCCATCTTATCTACAGAAGAAGAAACTGAATTTATGTTTCCAATCATTTGAGTAACAGCACTAGATGCCTGGTTAACACCTTCAGTCTGCTTGTCAAGCAAAGAGCGCAATTCATCAACTGAAGAAGAAATACTTTCTACTGCATGAACAGTACTGCCAACCTTTTCGTGCTGATTATCAATTTCAACATCAACTTCACGAATACTGCCCAAAATGTGAGCAAGCAATTTGTTGTTGTCGGTAACATTTTTGCTTAAGCGATCACCAGATTCTGAAAGCTCAACTTTTGAAACACTTACTTCGTGAATAATAGTCTGCATCTTTGAAAGGAAGAGGTTAAAGTTTTTAACCAGTCCACCAACTTCATCTTTTGAAGGAATATCTTGAAGACGACGAGTAAGGTCTGCATTACCAGTTGCAATTCCTTCGACAGCACCAGAAACAGTGCGCAAAGGACGAACAGAACTGTTAATGATAATGAGCATAACAATAATTGCAATAATGAGAGCAGCCAGAGAAATAAGAATCATTATAGTTAAGAGCTTACTAATTCCACTGTAGAAGTCTTTATATGGAGCAACAAGAACAACAGACCAGTCGGTATTTTCTATAGGCTGATAGGCAACAACATATTTGCGGTTGTCATCGCTGTCTACATAAACTTCAGTTGCAGTTTCTCCTGCACAAATGCGATTAAGAACAGGTCTAAAAGATTCTGGCATAACTTCAACAACAGCTGTCGTTGTTTTAATAAGTTCAGGATCTTGATGAGCTACATAATTTCCAGAAACACGGTTCATAACAAAAGGATGAGAGTTTGTACCGATGTTAATACTAAGCATAGTGTCACACAGTTCGGTTGCATCTACAACAGCAGAAATTTCTGCAATTTGGGAACCGTTAGGGTCACGAACAGGAACTGCGTAGTAAGAACACAAATGTCCGTTAACAGCACTCCAGTCTGGATCTTGAAGTGCATTAAGGCCGCGCATCGAAACAGAAAGATATTTTCGCGTATGAAGGTCGCTCCACTTACCTGTTGTGGCATAACCAATACCATCAGAATTAAAGAAACCTAAACCGTAGTAACGAGAATTACCCTTTACAGCACTGTTTACCAGTTCCCATTTGTCGTGCATATCAACATTGGGATCACGGATAACACTTAGATTTGCAAGACTTTCGAGCATTTTAAACTCAGATGTATTAACAATTGAAATATCTGATGCAACTGCATGGGCAAGGTCGAGCGTTCCTGTTTCAACAGCTTCGCTTAATTCAGAAGAAGCGCGACTCCAAGAAACAGCAACAATAGAAAGACTTACCAAGACAAGAATGGCAACAGTCGTTAAGTTAATTTTAGTCTTTAATCCTAACATAAAATCTCCATATATAATTTATAGTATAACACTGATTAAAAGTATCTGCAATGTTTTTTATTCTACTTTATGTATTTTCGGTAAAATTTAAACAATCTGTAAGTTTTAATACTATTTTCAGAATTCAGTCTTACAATTAAAATATGAAAAAGACTTGTTTTTTACTATTGTGCCTTTTTGTTTCACTTTCGGCTTTTTGTCAGTCTGAACCCCAACTGACAAGAATTGGTGTTTTTGATTGCGGTAAACAACCCAAACAAGTTGTTTTTTCTCCAGACGGGAAATATGTTATTCTGCCACTTTTAGACGACACAGGCTTTGATGTTTTTTCGATTGAACAACAAAAATTGGTAAGACGCATAAATCCTCCTCAAGCAGAAAAAAAAGGTTTTGCAGAAGGAATCTTTATTCCAGAAAAAAAAGCTTTTTTAGTTTCACAGATGACCACAGCAAAAGTATATGAATACTCCTACCCCGATTTTACTCTTCGGAGAACCATAGACACAAAAGGCACTTGGTCAAAGTTTATAGCCTGGTCTTCTGAAAAACAAATGCTTGCTGTTTCAAACTGGGTTTCAAACGATATTTCTCTGATTGCTTGGGAAAGCGGAACTCTTATACGAAGCATAAAAACAGGAGCTGCACCCAGAGGCATGGTCTTTATAAACAAAGGAAATGAATTACTGAGTCTTTCTTTTGACGATGGAATAATTGAAAAATTTTCTGTCACTGATGGAAAGCGCCTTGCAAAACTTTCTATTGCAAATGCTGCAATGAGACATATTGTTTTAGATTCAACACAGACATACGCTTTTGTAAGCGACATGTATCACCGCACAGTGTACAAAATCGATGTTTCCAGTCTTACCATAAAAGAAAGTTGCCGTGTGTTTAATAATCCCAACACGATTGCCTTACTCGATGACAAGTGGCTCTTTGTTTCATGCCGTGGACCAAACAATCCTGATGATTACACCAAGCGAAGTCCTGTTAACGGAAAGATTTATGTTATAAAAACAGAAGGCATGGAAATGACACAAAGTCTTGAAGGAGGAAATCAACCAACAGGACTAGACATAAATGCAGACGGCACTATGCTGTGCTTTTCGAATTTTCAAGACGCAAACATAGAGCTGTACCGCATTAGTCGCTAGTTCTTTTTAATGGCAATAAGCGTAAGATCATCATACTGAGGATCTTCACAAACTCCGTGCCAGTAGACATTCTGAGTGTCGTTTTCGAGAGTCATCTTGTCGCTGGCATAAGAGCTATACTGTCTAAAATGAGTCTCTAAGAACTGGTCAATCTTTTTATCAACTTTTACACGGTCAGAAGGTTTAACTTCTGTGTTTTTATAAAGACGGAATATTTTTTCAACACTAACCAAAGCCATAATGGCTTCTTCTGCAGTACCGCTACAAGTACTAAAGTCAAAAGTAAAGCGCTCTTCGCTATGAGGGTTGTGCCATTTTTCCAATTCGTAACTTTGTTTGCGGAAGACAGCTTCAATAATTGCAGTTACGCGTTCTGGAGTCATTTCTTCGCTTGTCTCGCCTACTTTATGATTTCCATGGTCAGCATCTGCTTCAAGTCCTGGTTCTGCACAGGGAACAATTTTACTGTCTGCATCGCGGAAGTTTCGTTTAGCTTCTTCAATACCGTCAGTGTAAAGGAAAAGCACATCTCCTTTTTTAAGCACATATCGTGAAACCGGATAACCGCCCTTCATTTCAACCAAGTCTGTACTGAACATACCAGCGGCAGGTGTTTCGGGAAGCGTAACTGTTTTCTTTGTTTGCGTCTGTCCATCGTAGACTTGCACCAAATTATCACCTGCATTACAGAAGAAGGCTTCTCCACTTTCTGTATCAAGAACACAAAGAGTAAAGGCGGCAAAGCGTCCCTTAAAGCCACGCTGTTCAAGCAAGTCATTGATGCGACCAACAATCATCTGCAAAGAACTTTGAACATTCTGCTTTGGATTCCATTTGCTAAAATAGTTAAGGAACAAAGTTGCAACTTCAACCATAATCAAAGCAGCAGGAACTCCGTGACCAGAAACGTCACACTTAATTATTGCATAACGATTTTTATCTATTTGTCTGTAGTCAAAGTAGTCTCCAGAAAGTTCATCTGCTCCTGCGTAGTAACTAAAGAAGTCTGCACCTGAAACAGAAAGAGAACCTGTTGTAAGCTGAGAACCTGACTTGTCTGTCTGCAAGGGAAGGAAGCGAGTCTGAACTTCTTTACCAACAATAAGATTTTTAGATGCAATTGCAGCCTGAACTAAACCGTGAGTCATTTCGTTTACGGTATCGCCTAAAATGCCTATTTCATCGCGAGATGTTACGGCTATGTCTTTACCGTCAAGTTGTTCTTTATCTTCGGTATCGCGAATCATAGCAACATGACTTACCAAAAGTTTTATAGGTTTAATGATAATGCTTGCAAGTAAAAGCGAACCGAAAAGACCAATAAGTACAGCAATAAGAATAACCATAAAGGTAATAAGCAAAATATCCACACGAGAGTTTTTAACACTGGCTTTAAGAGACTGTGTGTTTACTTTTACTAAAACAATACCGCGCACATAAGAACCATTTACTTCTGCACTACCGGGTTTATCAAGAACAGGCTCATAGAAAATAAATTCATCAACTGCTTCATTCATATCTTGAAGATTGTATTCAGGGAATGAACCAATACTTTCTGAAGCACGAGAAACTAAAAGCGCATCAAGTTCGTCGCGTAAACGTTTTGAACTGGGAGTTGCACTTTGCGGTCCATACATTTCAGAAAGCGTTTGTGCATCTTGGGCTACCGCTTCATTTATTTGCGAACAAACACTCAGAATGTTTGCAGTGTATTCTTTTTCTGTTCCATCTTTAAAGTCATAAAGACGATCTGCACCTGGGGTAAAGTTTGAAATATCATCTGCATTTTCCAAAGGAGGATTAAGTGCTTGATCATTTGTTGCCCACACATAGTCATAGTTTACCGATTGCATTTCATCGTCAAAGCCAGTAATTGTTACATAAACTGCTTCGCCAGCAAGAGAATCTGGATCTGAAAGTCCTGCAGTTTTCATTATCCAGTCACGAACACCACTTATAAAATTCAGAGGCTGATCTTGAGTTGAACGACCTGTTAACGCATTCATTTGATCAGGAAGATTGTCAAGTTTATCGCGATCTTCTGCTGGTGCAGGAGGAAGATTTGTTTTTGCTTCTGAAACCAAAGCGTCTAGCAAAACATGAACACGACTTTGCAGTCCTTCATACAAAGTTTGCTTTTGCTGGTTGGTCATATACAAAGCCAAAGGGAAGGTTATAAGGGCGACAATGGTAATAACCAAGCTCGCTGAGTATCCGATAAGTTTGTACTTTAAGCTTGTTGTCTTTTGCTTTAATTTCTGAGCTTTCTTTTCCTGGGGCATAAGACCTCCCTTCACTATGGCATCTACTTCTGCACGAATTAAAACAGCTTCTTTAGCAGTTTTTGCAATACCATGCAGTGCTGCTGCAAAACCAAGCAAGGCAAGCACTAAGGCTAATGCAAGAACAACCATAGTGATGTTTATGTTGTATTTGATAAAATTCCTAAATGCTTTCCAAGCAGGAATGTATGTGTAAGTGTCATTGATTTTTACTGTTCCACTTTCGTCAACCCTAAGCATTGCACTACTTTCTTTAGGAACAAAATAAATTCCACGAACAGGATGATTTACTCCCACAAAATAAGTGCCCGCTTCTAGTTCCTCAAGATAAATTCCTGTAATAGCAGAATCTGATTCAACGGTAAATTCTTTTTTCGAAGCAAGAAGTGTTATGTCGTATGGAGCAAGTCCGTCTTTATCTATGTAGACAGCAGAAATTTTTCCGTCATAAGTAAAACCGCTACCTGCAATAGAAATAGAAAGGGAACCATTTTCATTCTGAACCGTTCTTAATGAAGAAATGTATGTAGAAGGATTGTATTTGTTAATTACAAAAACTGACTGTGCACACTTACCCACATGTCCTACTTCATCAACTGCTGCAACAGAAAACACATAGACACCGTTACGACGGTTAGTGTAAGAAGCACTTGTAGATCGTCCCATAAGTCTTTGAGGTGGAGAAACATTTGCAACAAGACTTTCTTGAGCTTTTCGTATAAGTTCGCTTACTTCAAACGAAGCTTGTGAGTCGCTTATGCTAAGAGAATTATATCTATTTGACACCAGCTCTTCTGGTAAGGGCATAAGGTAAGTAAGACTCCAAGTGTAACCTGCAATATCTGAATCTTCACTGTCAGCTTTCCAATTGAGACTAAAGACAGAAGAAGCAACAAAACCCATGTCATCAAGTTCAGGCTCTGTAATGACTGGCTTACCAGGAGGTGTTGAATCATAGTTGTAAGAAAGAGAACGAACCTCAGACCAGTTACCAGCTTTGTCGCACTGCATAACTTTGAAGAACCACTGACCGTCAGAATCTGCTTTTACCGTTATAGGAGAAGTAGCTTCATGAGGCATGTGTTGTAACAGTTTTGGTGGCTGAGCATCTGCATCTTTTGTCCAAATGTAAGAAAAACCTGCAAGGCCAGAAGAATCATCACTAAGCGTAAGACTTACACGAGCAGATTCAGAAGCGTATGTTTTTCCAGAAGTAAAGTTAAGGGCTTTAACAAGAGGAGCTTCACATGAAGCGTCACTTACTAAAACAGAAATACGAGAGGCACTAGCAGCTTGTTCGTTCCAAGCAAAAGAAAGTACACTACCCTTTGCGCTTATAACAGGAACAGCAAAAGAAGAAGCTTTTCCTGCAAGAGACAAAAGCATTTCGTCTTCGGTATCCCAGTTGATATCGGTTTTTTGATTGCAATACACTTGGCTTAGACCGCTACGAGTGTCGAACCAAACAACACAAACAGTATTTTTGTAATTGAACAAAAGAGGTCGACTTGCCTTACCCTGAGTAGAAATTCGTTCAGGAACAGAAGCAAGAGAAAGGTCACGGTTTAATTCTGCAACCCAAATGTTTGATGCGGTAGAACCATAACGAGCGCGTTCCCAAGCAAGATAGGTTGTTGTTCCATCACTTAAAAGAACAGGACTCTGGTTGTTGTAATTTTCAAAACCAGCAGTATCTGATTTTAAAATAGAATTTGAACCAGTAAGCAAAACAGGATTTGACCAAGAGTGACCGTTGTTTGTAGAGCTACTTGCATACAACTGGAATGTGTTGCGGTTACCAACGGTATAATGTGCTTGGAAAACAACTACATCTCCACCTTTAACAGGTGCAAGGTAAGGAACCATTGCATTTGAAAAAGAAGAAGCAGGTGTAAAATCTGCAAGGTCTGACCAAGAAGAACCATCGCGAGAAGAAGCAACTTTTATAGAAAAACTTTCGCCCTTTGAAAGAGAAGCAAACAAGAAATATGTTCCGTTTGAAGAAACATACAAGCGAGGTGCAAGCAGTTGATTTTCATCAGAAAAAGAATGAACTTTTTTGAAAGAAGTGCCACCGTCACGAGAAGCTGAAAGTTCAATAACACCTTCAATACTTACGGTTGCAAGTAAAATAGTTCCGTCTTCACCCATTGCAACAGAATATAAATCGGGGACATCTCCAGAATAGGCAAAGGGTCCTGCAAAACGATTTTTTGTAGACCACAGAGAACCATTTTGTGTGATAGAACAAGAAAGATAAACTTGCTTTTGTGCAGTATTTGCTTCTTCCCAAAAGACAATGCCTTGCGATGTATTTTGAGTCCACACCGATTTGGGGAACATACAGTTTGCAGAAGAAGAACTAACAGTACGTGGATTTTCCCAATAGAGCGACAATGCATGCAAAGGAAGTGCAAGGAATGCAAAAAGACAGAGAGCAATGAGTTTACAGAAAAAATGATTTTTTTTACTCATAACTTTAACTCAATGCGCTCCTTTAAATTCTTTATACGTTTTGAAGAGGGATTCTTTTGTGCCAAAGCATTAATAACTTCAAAGGCTTCTTCAATAAAGTTATTTTTGAACAACTGCTTTGCTCTTTGGAACTGCTCTTCGTCTTCGGAAGAAAGCACACCAGAGTCTTGTGAACCCGACTTTAATTTTACTTCGTCAAGCACCGTTTTGGCAACACTGTTATTAGGATCAAGTTCCAGCGCTTCTTGAGCACGTTGCTGTGCTTGCGCTAAAAGATTTTCATCTGACCCTGCTCTATTAAGCAAAGATTGTGCTTCTCTTGCAATAGTTATTGCTCTTTGTGAAGTACTTGCGGCAACAGGTTTTTGTTTTAAGCCCAAGGCAATTTCTGCTTTATTCACTAAGGCACTAATGCCAGCATAGTTGGGGTTAATAATGTACAAGTCTTTTAATTCAGTATAGGACTGAGTTGCAAGACTATCCCGTGCTTCATAATTTACCTCAGACAAAGCCTTCATACGACTTTCAAAACTACGTTCAAATTCAACAGGGTCAAGCAAACGGTTTATGCGAAGGGTCAAAAGGTTTGCAGCTTGATTAAGGGGATAAACACGCTGTAACTCTTCAAGTTTTGCTTTTGCAAGATCAAGCACTTGCTGTGCACCTGAATCATCACCTTTTTGTTTAAGCGAAAGACCTTCTGAATAGTAACGGTTTGCAATTGAAAGAATTTGTGACATTTCAGGATAAAGCGGATCGTCAGTTGAAAGCACACGACCTATGTTCATAGTAAGAGCAGTATTTACCAAGGTTTTTAATCGTTCAAGTTCATCATCAACTTCTACCGTAATGTCTGTCCATAATTGTTCAGCACGGTTAAGAGATGCTTCTGCTGCTTCGAATTCTCCTGAATAATACAGTGTTGAAGCACTGTCTTTTAACTGGCGCACCTCACGAACAATGTTTTCATATTTTGCACGAGCAATGCGGTTACTTAAATCGAGTAAAGTGGTGTTACGCTTTTCAAGAATTTGTGCATCTTCTTGAATGGCAAGACTTTCGTCATACTTTTCTGCAGCTGCTTCTAGTTTTTGCAAAGCACTTGTGTAGTCACGACGGTTATATGCATTTTGTGCATCACGGAACAAAGCGTCACCGTCAAGTTGTGCCTGATATGCGCGACTTGAAAGTTCTCCTGCTTGTTGAGCAAGAACATCACTTTGAGACAAGAGTCCACGCAAGGTTTCAATTTTGTTGTTTATAGAAGCAAGGTTTCCGCCAATCTGAACAGAAGAAGCACCACCTTCGCTCAGTGTTTTAGAACCAGCAGAAAGAACTGCAATATCTGCACGAACAGTTTCTTGCATTTTCTGAACAGATTCCAATGCTTGTTTGGGATACTGTTTTGCAGAACTTCCAGAGCTCATAAAAGATTGTGCCTCTTTTAAAAGACGAGTGTCATCACTTACAAAAGCAAAAGCAGCTTTGTCGTACCAAGTTGCACATAACTTCCACGCATCAGAAGAAATTGCAGAACAGTCACGCCCTATTACCGAAAGTTTTTGTCTGTATGCGGCAGAAAAATCTGCCCAGGGAGCAAGACTTCCATCGGTAAGAGAAGAAACAGAAAGCGCTTTTTGTATGCGCTCTGCCCAAGCGCTCATAGACTGAGCTTCTTGTACAAGAAGAACTGCAGAAGATGTGTTTGATGAACGGGCATCGGCAAGAAGTGTATCTGCCGAAGAAAAAGACGATTGCATACTGTTCATCTTTTCACGAAGATCATCAAAAGAATTTTCAACATCAAGAAATGCAAGTGCATCTGCAACTGTTGTTTTAAGAACATTGTACTGCTGTTCCAAATCGTCAGAATCAGACAAAGAACTTTTTTTCGATGCAATTTGAATGGCAAGAGGAATATACTGGTTTACGCGAGTAAGAGCGGTTTTTGCTTTTTCGTAATCAGCAGAAGCGTATACTTTCAAATCTTCGTCTATAAGCGTACCAACTGCGCGTTCCATTCCGCCAGCGTAAGCATCCCACAGCTGATCTACCACACCACACAAACCGCTACCGGGAGTTCCATCAAGCCCCGCAATTAGTTTTGACAAAGAGAACAAATAAGAAGTGTCAACGGTTCCCATTGATGTATACTGGTTAGTAAGAGAAGCAACATTTGTTCCAGCACGGTAAATGTTAGCACGAAGGTTTGCAAGTTGCGTAAAATATCGTTCTGCCTGAGCATAGGCTCTTTGGGCTGCAGAAAAATCGCCAGAAGTTACGGCTGCCATAAAATCGTCGTAGGGTCGCTCAAGACGCTTTTGAATGTTAAGCATTTCGTTAGCAGAAGAATTAGCTGTATTTATAGCTGAATCAATGCTGTTTATGGTTGAGCGAGAAATGTTTTGTTTAAGAAAATCGCTTCGACCTAAAGTAAAAGCAGTTACTCCGTTACCGTCTGCTCGAATAAACTCTCTCGTTGCTTCGGTAAAGTTTCCGTCTTTTGCATCTACCAAAGCAGAAAGCATTATCATGTCGAATGTGAACTTATATTTTGAAAAATCACTTAAAAGTGCAAGAGAAAGCTGTTCCTGCTGAGAATAGACTATTGCTGCAGAACGGGTAGCCGCAGGTTTAGCTTGATAGGTTGTGTCTTTTTTTCCAGCAGAAAAGGCAGAGGCGCATACTGTCAGCAAACAAAGCAAGCAGAGAATTTTTTTAATGCTGTGTCTACAAAGTGCCGCCACCGTGTTCCTCCCGTAAAAAAAAGATAGATTCACTTCAGTATCGGCATAAAAAAAGCAAGTCCTTATTTTTTTCTACTGAATATACGGTAATTTATCCAGGGGAAAACAGGGTGTTCTTTTTCGGTCTGAGTAAGCCATTCTGTGCTCACGGTATTACTTGCAAGGGAGTCAAAAACAGTTGAAAAGGCAAGAATATGAGTCTTAAACTGCTGAGCCATAACATCGGGCATTATTCCACTACTTACCATGCGAGGCCATTCACCACACTGAGCAAGTAAAAGTTCTCTGGCTGCAATGTTCAAAAGACGAGCTTTAAGTCCTGTTTCAGAAGGGAAACGGTCTGCAAGATCAACCATTCGTTCACTAGCCTTTCTGACATAGCGCATCATCCAACAGTTAGAACTATCGAGTAAGTTTTCGCCATATCCAGTTCCTGTAGCGGCACAGGGGTAAGGTTTTACTTTTGGTAATTCAAACTGATGAACAATAAGGTCGCGACAGAAGGCTAACTGCATGCTTTGACTTTTGTCACTGGCACGAATAACCGCTTCAAGCCAGTCCACTCCCTCTGCCCAAGTCTGTCCCATAAGTTCAGCAGGAAGCGCACAGACTGTACAAGGCACTTCTTGCAGGGTTGCATCAGGTTTTGCTTCAAAAGCTTTATGGGCTAAAGCAAGCAGTTGTTCGCGAGAATGAACAAAATCTTCTGCATCGTGCACAAGCTGAGTCTTTGCTTCTTCCACATTATAAAGGACTCTATTTTCACCGTCACTTGCATTACTCCAGTATTTGAACAGAGTCTGCACACGGTTGCTTTCAGTTCCGCTAAAAGAAGAAAGAGCTTTTGCATCAAGATCAAAGCCAATGTCTAAATGCTGAGCCCGGTAAACTTCATTTACCGCATAGCCTTCTTCTCCAGCAATTTGATCAAGACAACGGTTATCTGATGCGAGCAGTACTAAAGAATGATTGGTACGCACTGGTGCAAAAATGCCTGTTTCTATTTCACTTTCTGAAAAAAGCAATGACCGTGCATCAAGAATGGTATAGTTAACACCATAAGAGCGCAGTACTTTCTCGACCCCAGAAGCATATCCTTCGTAGGGAAGAAAAAATCCATCTCCAATTTCGCCAAAGAACTGTCTTTGAGCATAAAGACCTGTTTCTATTTGCGCATTCAAAGCTTCGGTTAAGTCTGCATAGTGAGGTAAGAAAGCACAAGTTGCTGAAGTTGCAATCAGTTCAATAAAGCCTTTTTTTGCCCACTTTTTAAAAGCGTCAACTAAATTCTGATTATAGGTTTCTACAAAGTCAGTTTTATCTTTTAAAGCCTTTGCCCGACACAATTCTGCCAAAGCACGAAGTTCTGGTTTTTTCGAAAGCCGTTTTACTTCTGCTTCTCCTAAGGCAATGCGGCGGTCTAAAGAATCAATATACTGTTTTTGCACTTGAGGATCATCAAGCAATGTACATAAAGTCGGAGGAAGCACCAGTCCAATGCGACAGTTTACACCGTCTGCCTCTAGCCGAGAGAGCATGTCTAAAAGCGGAAGATAAGTCTGTGATATTGCAGAAAAAAGAATATCGTTTTGGGCAGAAAAATCGGTAGCTTCTGCGGTGTTGCGTAAATAAGCGTGACTGGCGTAAATAACAAGTGCCAGATTATCCTTTGCCATATTCTGTCCCCTCACGAAAATGACTGTCGGTGATTTAAGTAATGTTCATGAAGCAAGTGCTCCATGCCGGACAGTTTGCGCAACTCGCTCATGTCTTCGGTACGGTTAGGAAGTTCTTGCACAGCTTTACAACAAGCGGGTGCGGCTTCTCTTCGATTTGTTTCTGCAAGAATACGAATCTGTTGGTCATCATGCACGACTAACTGAACATCAAAACAAGTTCCCACTTGAGAAAGCAGAATGTAACGCTCTCGATCTGACAGGGGAACATGTATGTCAAAAGCATCTACCGGTTTTTCATCTTCAAAGGTCTTAAAATAGCGAACATGAAGAAAAACAGAATCTGACAAAAAATCATCTTCAATGCGTTCAAGTTCAGATTCAGAAATATCCCAGTAAACAAATGCCCATGCAGGATTTCTAAGCAGAACATGTACAGAAGTTTCGTTATAGGAAACAGGCAGTGTATTCTCCCGTTCTACATCTCCAGACAGTTCTACAGGCTCATCTTTTTTTGAACCGTCATCAAGTTCGTCTGCAACAGCCAACAATTCTCCAATGATGAAACTTCTGCTGAGACTTTCGGGAATATCAATGCCATAATCGTCAGAGAGCGAAATTAAGTCTGCGGTTGACATAGACTCTAAATTACGCCGTGACAGAAAAACCTTTTCCATACAGTTGGCATGATAATAAATTTGCTCTTTTTTTGCAAGTATTTTACAATTTGCTCTTGACTAAATATAATTTTGCATATATACTCTTTGTTACATTGTGTGGATATGTACGGGCTATTAGCTCAGTAGGTAGAGCAACGCCCTTTTAAGGCGTGGGTCTGCAGTTCGAATCTGCAATAGCTCATAAACAAACTCCACTAATGTGAAAATCCCCCTGCTTAAAAACAGGGGGTCTTTTTTTTTACACTTCACAAAAAATTTCTTAGACTACAGAACCAAGACAGTCAACTTCACTTCCTAAAACAATGGCATCTTTATCTGCCTCGTTAATACAGACCTGTATTGCTGAACCTGCAGGAAGTTCAAGTTTTTTATCAAGCTGAACATGAAGAAAGTTTTCGGTTACCGCACGAGTCGCTTTCCGTTCGTGTTCCACAATAGCAAAAAGCGATTTATTTTTCCAACGGTTAATGTACGAAAGCTTACCTTCAACAGCAAGATTTGTAAGAGTAGCAACCCACTGCCCTTTTATGCGTTCTGCAACAGGTGGTTTTATATGCACCGCTTCTGTTCCTGGGCGTGGAGAAAAAGGAAAGGCATGAATCCAGGCAAAATCGCTTCGTCTACACAGTTCAAGCGTTGCTTCAAAATCTTCATCACTTTCAGAGGGAAAACCTGCAATAAGGTCGCAAGAAATAAAGGGATCATTTTTTACCTTACGCAAAAGAGCTATAGCTTCATCAACCTGAACAAGAGAATGGGGCCTTTTCATAAGAGTAAGTATACGCTCACTTCCCGACTGTATGCTCAAATGGAAAAAAGGCTGTATGCGTTCATGAGACAAAACAGTGCACAATGCTGGGCTTACCGCCTGAGGGTATAAACTGGAAAGACGAAGTCGTATATGCTTTGTTTCAGAAAGAAGAAGCTCTAACAGTTGGGGCAAAGCGTATGTTTTATTTTCTTCTTTCCAGACATACTGACTTAAATTGACTCCCGTAAGAACAACTTCATTCATTCCACTTTCTTCAAGTCTTTTAACGCGAGAAAGCACTTCCTTTGCAGAAAGAGAGACAGATTTTCCCCGAGCAAAATGTATACGACAAAAAGAACAAGAACAGTTACAACCGTCTTGTATTTTTAAAGAAGCTCTACTGTGTTTTTGGAAACTGGAAGTGTAAAGCGTAAAAGCAGGAAGAACCGTTTGTGTTTGCAAAGGATTTAAAATAAAAGGCCTTTGTGTACATGAAAGTGTAAGGTTACGAACATCAGAAAAAGAAGGAAAGTCTTTTTTTTGGCAAAGGGCAGACAGTTTTTGCGCAAGAGCAGGAAAAATACATTTTTGACTTCCCTTTACAATAGTGATTCGCTCTGGACAAATTGCTTCAATGTCTTTTCCGTCAAGTTCTGCATAACAGCCGGTAACAATAAGACTCGCCTGAGGAAAATTTTTAAGCATAAGGCGAATAAGACGACGAGCTTTTTGTTCAGCCTTACCGGTTACTGTACAAGTATTGAGAATGCACAAAAAAACAGAATCGTCAGAAGAAGAAGCAGTAATGCCACCCATTAGACAAGAAAAACCCTGTGAACGAAATGCCTGAGCAGCACCTTCTGTTTCGTCTTGATTTAAGCGGCAACCTAATGTTTCAAAGCAAACTGTTAGCGGATGTGTGACTGACACCGTGTTTTACCCCGTGACGCATCTGAAAGCTGAGGGTTAAGCACTAATGCCTGATCGTATGCGGCAATAGCAGAGGCGTAACTCTTTGTCATTTCGCGAGCATAGCCTAAGCGTGCCCACCATGAGGCGGTATTGCGTTCAATACGAACTGCCATGGTTAGCGAAATATCTGCATGTTCATAGCGAGCCTGCTTGATGTAAATTTCACCCATAAGGTAATAGACTTTTCCCAAGCGTCCTGCATTTTCGGGAACACTGGAAACATATCTTTGAAAAAGAGAAAGCGCATCGTCTAACTTACCCAAGTAATACTTTGCTTCTCCTAAAACTTCAATAATGCGTACATCAAAAGAGTTAATACGGCGAGCGTCCTGGGCACGAGTTTCTGCCTCCATGTACTGACCGTTTGCTATGAGCGCCCAACACAAAACACTGTAAGAATCAAGATTGTTGGGGTTAGAAGCAAGTTCAGCTTCACAGACTGCAATGGCATCTCGGTAATTTCCCTGGTTGTACAGTTTAAGAGCATCGGGTTTTTCTGCCTGAGCAAAAGCAGCACAGACACAGCAGGTAAAGACTAAGGCTGCGGTAATTTTACGAATATTCATTTTGTCTCTCCTGTTTCATTGTGGGTCATTGAACAGTTTCCGCTAAAATCTGAACCAGGTTCAAGCACTACTTGAGCCGAAGTAATGTCGCCGTTAACACTTCCGGTACTGGTAACATAGACTAAATGTTTTCCGTGGACATTTCCTTTAACCTTACCCTTTATAAGAATACGGTCAGCAACAATGTCTGCACTTACTTCTGCGCCACTGTCTATTAAGAGATCGCTTGTTGCGTCAATAGAACCAGTCATTTTACCCTTTATCATAAGCGGTTTAACAAAGCGAACTTTTCCGGTAAAGGAAATATCGGCAGCCATAACCGTATCAAAGTCTTCTTCTTCCATTTCAAGATGGGCAATATCTTTTACTTCAAACATAGGCACATTGTAATGGCTTTATGCCTTTTTATCAACACCTAAAAGCAGTTACATTTTATGTGGATATATGTTATATTAAAAGAAAGGAGTCTTTTAATGAAAAGGAAAAATCGTATTATTTGCAGTTTGCTTTGTATGGCTTTTTTTGCCTTCAGTGCAAGTGCTCAAACCCTACTTTCTCCGCAAATAGTCGAAAAACTGTCAGCAACGGTTTTTGAAGTAGTAACCCTCAAGGCAGTAGACGATCCCTTAACCTATGACCGTCCCTTACCCTTAGAACGCTTACCCTACGCAGAACGCACAGACAAATATGAATCAATAGGAACCGCTTTTCTTATGGATGACGGATACCTCTACACAGCTGCCCATGTGCTTCAACTGCAATACAAACTGCATCAGGATCAGTTTTTTGTACGCGACGCCGAAGGAACTGTTTATCCAATAGAAACAATAATCAAATTTGCAACAGACCGAGATTTTGTTATTTTTACCGCAAAAGGTCTAAAACTTCCTGCTCAGGGGGGACTTCATTTTAGCAACGACATAGCCGTTAACAGTCAGATTTTTGCAGTCGGTAACGCTCAAGGAGAAGGCATTATCATTCGTGATGGATTATTTACCAGCCGTACTCCCGAAGATCAAGACGGAAGATGGAAGTGGTTGCGTTTTTCTGCAGCTGCAAGTCCAGGAAACTCAGGTGGCCCTCTTATAGATAAAGACGGTGGAGTTGTTGGCATTATCACAATGAAAAATCAAACAGAAAATCTCAACTATGCTCTGCCTATTTCAGAAACAGACAACAGCCCAGACAACACTGGTGTCGTAAACATTCAAGTATACTATCGGCTTCAAAACATAGAGAGCCAGCGCTTTTTCAAATGCTATGACTTTACCGTAGAACTTCCAGCTCCTATTGAACAAGTCAGAGCAGAATGTTGGAAAAAAATGCAAGAAACTACTGCAGAACATGCAAGCAGTCTCTACGAACGTTTTTCATTTACAGGCCCAGATTCTTTTGTAAAAAATGACAGAGGCAATGTTATTTTTACAAACTCTTTCATTCCTTCATTCCC